>CAKOKV010000040.1 GCA_934095805.1 uncultured Bacilli bacterium
TCTTTCAGTTGGTTTAGCACCTTTATATTTAGCTTTTAAGAATTCGTAAGGTGAATGACTTTCAAATACTGCGATTATTCTTCCTCTCTTACTGTTATCACCACTAGCATCTTTTAAATACTCTGGTTGACTCTTAAATAATAAACTTGGAAGTCTATTATCATTATTGAATTGATATAGTTTTCTTGCATTTTTTCTTAAATCATCTTTATCAATATTACCTTTTTCATTTAATGAAGCTCTTATAATATCTGCCATAGTTACAGGATCTATCTCATATAAAAATGCTAAATTAATTATTAATTCTTTCATACTTCTATTTAAACATTTTTGATTAAACATTTCTTTTGGAAGAGATGAAACCATTAAATCAAAATCAAAATCTAATTCATACTTTAATAATAATTTATTTTTTGATATTACTTCTCCACTACTTATTTCAAGAGGACTATAATTTCTACTTTTGAAAACTGTATCAAATGGAGCTGTTATTTCTTCATAATCTCTTAATGATAGATGTGGTACTTTAAAATATTCGAATAATCTATTATATTCAGTTTTTCCTACATTATTGTATAAAACAACATTAAATATTGGATGAGAAAAAAATTCTGTTGCTGATACTGGACTATATAATTCATATACATAAGAATTAACTTCTCCCTCATGATAATATGTTTTTAATAAACCAATTCCTTCTAATTTTAATCTTGCTTCTTTTAAATTGTCTAAGGTAACTCCCATACTTGTCATTAGATGTTTATGGGTAAGTTCACAAGAAATAAAAGTATTTTTAGTTTCTGTTTGTAAGAAAAAGTATAACATTACTGCAATATTACCTATTATTGGCATATAAAGCATGTTTAAAACAAGTTTATCACTACTTGATAATAAACTTTTATCTATAACTTGATATAAATCTGCTGGATATAAAGATACTTTTTTCATAACTCATCACATTAATTATTATACAAAAATTTAATATTAAATAAAAGAAAAAGATGAACTTTTATTCATCTTATTTCAAATTAACTTGTTTTTGAGATTGTATAGCAAGTAACTCTTTCATAAATTCTATTGTGTCTTTATATATTGCTACTGTTGCTCTATATTTTTCATTCATAACATCGATTGCATAAGAATTTCCTCTTTTTGCAATTCTCATATATTCTTTTTTTAATTCTGTTAAATATTCTGATAATTCTTGTTCTTTAACACATAAGTACTTAAATGTATCAGAATAAGCACCCATATCTATATTATTGTTCATTTTTATTCTTTCTTGTTAATTTAGTAGCTGATCTTTCGTTTCTTTCAACTTGAGCGATTTCTTCACACAATAAATTATATTTAGCATCAATTGTTTTAATTTTTCCAACTAATTCGCTTAATGTTTCAGGTGAAGCATTAAATTCTCTTAATCTTTTATATTTTGCTCTTAATTCTTGATCTCTTCTATAATATTCTGCTTTTTCTTGTTTTAATTCTTCTAGTGTACTATTTCCAGTTACAGGTTTTACTACTGGTTTTCTTGCTTCTTGAACTTTAGCTTTTGGAGCTTCTTTCTTAACTTCTACAGTTTTCTTTTCTTTTTTTACTGGTAAAGCTTTCTTTTCAACTTTAGTTTCACTAACATTTCTAACAATTTTTCTTTTATTTAATGCTGTAAGTCTATTAGTATAATATGTATCTTCATCACCAAATAATTCTTTTGAAGATTTAAAAACATTATATCCTGGTACTAAAAGATAAATATAATCCTTTATAAATGATATTACTGTTTCTGGTACACTTCTGTTATCATTTATTTCTAATCCTTCTCTTTCAAGTCTTTTTCTGAATGTATATTGTTTTACTCCTTCTTCTAGAGTTGATACTAAAAATAATCCTGCACAAATATTCCAAATCATTTTTTATTCCCCCTTAAAAAACACTTATATTGTATCAAAAAAGTTACAAGATGTCAAGTTTTTTGATACTTCATTTATTAAAATGTGTTTCTTTTTATTAATCTAATATCACTATTTTCACTATTTGATATTGCTTCAATCGCTGTATCTATAATAGAATTTATATTTTCTTTATATAATAATAAAATCTTTTTTGTAGTTTCTATTACTTCTAATGTTGTTATTCCTAAAAACTCAGCAATGCTTTCATTTGAATAATATCTATTATCTACATATCCTAGTTTTAATGAAATAATTATAGCTTCTTTTGGTGTTAAAACTTTTAACATATCACCAAATGATGGAGCTTTTAATAATTCTAATATTCTTATATAATCCTTTTGCTCTAACTTTTCTTCTTTTTGTTCAGGTATTACTTCAGTTACTGTTGGTTTAGTTTCTACTGAAGGTACAACTTTTTCTTCATTTATCTCAGGATTAGCTTCTACTGGAACAGGTTTATCTTCAACAGTGGTTGTTTCTACCTTTGCAGTTCTATTTTTTATAAGCACTCTTTCTATTTTTGGCATTAATCCTGCATAAAATTTATTTTTTTCTTTTTGTGTTATATCTGTTTTAACTGGATTTTCTAAATCTTCACCATATCTTTTTATTAATAGTGCTTTATCTTTATCAGATAATTGTGATATTACAGTGTCAATTTCTTCCCTGGTAAACCCATCAAAATATTCATAAATACTTTTTAATCTTGGCATTTCATTTTTCTCCTTTATTTTTTCATATTGTCTTGTATATGATTTGAAACTTCTACTATCAGTTTTATAATTTTCTCTTAATTCATATAATCTTCTTGATGACTCATCTGGATTTTCCATGTATTCTAAAAATGGTTTTATGTGTGCTGAATTCCTTAGTTTCTTAAGTCCAACTGCTTCTATTTGTCTAACTCTTTCTCTTGTTAGTGAATATATCTTTCCAATTTGATCTAGTGTCATAGGGCTTTGTCCGCTTAAACCATTTCTTAAAATCAAAACTTCAATTTCTTTTGACTTTAGGTTACATTTTTTAAATAATTCTGTTATTTTAATTGGTAGTTCATTAATTATTGCAATTCTGTCAAAGTTATCTGTATCACTTGGAATTAGTTCTCCAAGTTCTGTGTCTTCATCTTTTCCAACTAAATCATTTAAACTTCTTGTATCAATTTTATATCTATAAATATTTGTTGCTTCTTGTACTGATATTCCCATTACTTTAGCAACTACTTCTACAGAAGGTATTTCTCCTGTTTCTTGTTCTAACTTCATTTCAATTCTGTTATATTGTGATATCTTTTCGTATATATGAACTGGAATTCTTATATTTCTGCTTGTATTGGCTATCGCTCTACCTATTGATTGTCTTATCCAACTAGTGGCATAAGTACTAAATTTAAATCCCATATCTGGATTAAATCTTTCTATTGCTGTCATCAAACCAATATTGCCTTCTTGTACCAAATCCATAAAAGATAATCCTCTTCCTTGATACTTTCTAGCAATACTAACTACTAATCTTAAATTGTGATAAATAAATATTTCTTTAGCTCTTTCATCACCATTTTTAATTCTTTTAGCAAGTTCTCTTTCTTCTTCTATTTTTAATATTCTAATACCATTTATTTCTCTTAAGTACATCTTAGTACTTTCATATTCACTATAATTACTAATACCTGAATAAGGTACTTCTGTATCAATTGTATTTATTTCTATATTATTTAACATACAATATGTTTCAATTGAAAGAAGTAATAAACTACTATCAAATATCTTTTCAGCATTTCCGCTTAATATTTTCTTTTTATTGTTTTCATATATAGTTTTAAGAGCTTTGTTGAATATTTCATTTTCTGATATTAATTTACATATATTGTCTGGATTTAATGAAAAATTACATAAATCTAAAAAGTCTTCTAATTTTTTGAATGATTTTACAATAGTTTCTGGATTGTTTACTATAAATTCTTGGTCTATGTAATTATTTATTATTTTGTATGATTTAGTTGAGTCTTGTATTAGTTCTCTTGCTATACTTGATAAGTTTTTTCTTAATTTATTATAAATATATTTACTGTAATCTGTATCACTTTTATAATCTTTTTTTGATTCTTCTATTATTTTATAAGCTATTTCTTTAAATTCAGTTTCTGATAGTTCTAAAAAAGAAAATCTATTTTTTGCTTTTTCAATAGTTGGTAATAATATGTTATATATTTCTTCTGTGCTGAGAACATTTATTTTCTTGATGTTTAATTCCATATTATTACCTCCTTTTCCTCGTGAAATATATTATAGCATATTAAAAAAGAAAAATAACTTATTTTCGCTATTTTTCCATATTATTTAAATATTCTACTAATTCTTCAGCTACTTTAAATGGTATTATTTCACTTAATTCGTAAGCTGTGGCTTCTTTCATTTTTGTTACACTACCATATTTCTTAATAAGTACTTTTTTTCTTTTTTCTCCAAGACCATTTATATTATCTAATACACTTGATATACTTCCTTTACTTCTAATTTCTTTATGGTAATTAATTGTAAATCTGTGTACTTCTTCATCTATTCTACTTAATAATCTAAATACTGTTGAACTCTTATCAATTTTTATTATTTCATAAGTGTCTCCATCTACGATTGATTCTGGGCTATGATGATTATCTTTTTTAACACCTATTATTTTGATATTGAGACATAAACTTTCTAACACTTCTTTACAGGCATTTATTTGATTGTTTCCACCATCAACTATTATTAAATCGGGTACTGTTAATTTATCTTTTAAAACCCTAAAATATCTTCTATAAATTACTTCTTTCATTGAAGCTACATCATCATTTTTATCAAATGTTAGTTTAAATTTTCTATAGTTCTTCTTTGAAGGTACTCCATCTATAAATGATACCATTCCAGATACACTAAATGTGCCAAAAAGATTTGAGTTATCAAATGCTTCAATTATATGTAATTTATCTAAATGAAGTAGTTTTCTTAATTCTTCATTAGCATCACTAGTTAGTCTTTCATTATTATAAATTAATCTTATTTCTTTTTCATATTGTTCTTTTGCATTATTGTATGCCATATCAAATAGTTTCTTTTTTGGACCTCTTTTTACTGTAATTACTTTTGTATTTAATATATTTTCCATAAGTGATAAATCTATTATTTCTGGCATTATTATTTCTTTAGGTGCTATATTATTTTTAGAATAGAATGTACTTATATAATATTCTAATGTATCTTTTATATCATTGATAATTGGTATTATTTTATTATTAGCTCCGACTAATTTACCATTTCTTATAAAGAATATAACAATACTTATATATGAATTTTCATAATAATAATTTATTACATCTCTATTGATATTATCATCAAGTTCTACAATACTTTGGTTTTTAAACACTTCTTTAATATATCCAAGTTCTTCTACTAGTTCTTTACATACTTCATAATTTAAATTATCTGAATTTATTTGTATTTTTTCATTTATTTTATTTATTAAAAGTGTATCATTGCCATTAAGTATTGATAATATTTCATTTTTCATAGGTGTAATATCTATATCTTTATGTTCACAGTAACCAAGGCACTCTCCAATATGATAATATAGACATACTTTTTTAGGTGTTGTGTCGCACTTTTTTAAGGGATATAATCTATTTAATAAATTTACTAGTCTTCTGGCGGCATATACATTAGGATAAGGTCCGAATAAATGACTTGATTTTTTATTAGCATTTATTTCTCTTTTTACTATAAGTCTAGGATATTTATCATTTGTAAGTTCAATATATGGATAACTTTTATCATCTCTTAGTAATATATTATATTTTGGATCATATTTTTTAATTAAATTAATTTCTAATATAAATGCTTCTGTTTCACTATTAGTAACTATATATTCAAAATGATCTATTTCACTTACTAATTTTTTAGTTTTACCTGTCACTCTTCCAGTAAAATAACTTTTTAATCTATTAAACAATATTTTAGCTTTACCAACATAGATAACAACATTATCACTATTGTACATAAGATAACATCCACTTTTTTTAGGTACTTCTCTTAATTCTTTAGTAAATTTTATTGCCATATTCCCTCCATATTTATTATTATAACATTAAATACTTTTAAATAATTAAAAAATAATATATAATTTATGTATGAAAAAGTTAAATGAGAAATTTTTAGAAGAAAAGAAATCTAAATTTATAAGTATATTATATGAAATAGATAATATTGATGAAGCCAACGATATTATTGAAGAACTAAAAAAGGAGCATAAAAAATGTAGACATATTGTTTATGCTTATAAATTTGATAATATAGAGAAAAGCCATGCTGATAAAGAACCAAATGGTACAACAAGAGGACTAATTGATATCATTCATAGGAAGAATCTAAATAAGACTTTAATTGTTGTTATTAGATATTTTGGAGGTACATTACTTGGTAGTGGACTTTTAACGAGAACTTATACAAAGGTAACATCAATGTTATTCGTAGAATAATGCACTTATTACTTTAAGTGTTTTTTTAATGCCATCATTCATAAACTTTTCTACTGTATTACCAATATTATATCCAATATTACTTACTTTATTTGAGTAATCTATTTGTTCATCTACAACATAATCTTTAAGTGATACATCTTTGCCTTCATTAATATCATTTTCAAATCTTTTTAGAGCTTCGTTTGTTAGATTTGCTTTATTGTGAGCTTTGTATTCATAAAAACCTGTTTCTTTACAAATATATAATATTAAGAATATTACAAAAAGAAACAAAGTTATTTTAAGTAATGTGTTTTTTTCTTGTGATTTTACTTCATCCATTTAATTCACCTAGATATTCTTTTATTATCTTTGATAATACTTCTAATGTATTATTAAGTTCGTCTATTTGATTATCAACACCACCTAGTTCTATAAGTATTGCATTTGGATTTAGATCTTGATTAAAAATAACATCACTCCTTTTATATATTCCTCTACTTAAACCTTTATAATCTTTTTCTAAACTGTTATTTAAGTATTCTGCGAATTTTAAATTCTTTTTATAATTTTTATGTTTTGTAGTTACAACTAGCATAACTCTTGCATATTTTTTATTATCTTTTTGATATAAAGTTTGTTTATATTTAACTGAATCTCTATGTAAATCTATTAATATTTTAAAATTATTGTTTTTAGAAGCTGATTTTATATAACTTCTACTCGCATCATAACAGCCATAATAATTAAGATTGTGTTTTGTTAAATAATCTTTTATTTTTTTATGTTCAACTATTACTCCTATACCATTATTGTTTAAATGTTCTTTAAATATATATGAAGCTATTTTTACTGTTGGTGTTATTGAATAATCACTTATATAAGGAACTGCATATTTTTCAGTATCATGTGTATTATAAATATATACTTGTGGCTCTAATGTTTCATTTTTAATATTTTCATTTTTATTTATAAATATTATTTCTTCTGGCTCTTTATAATTATTTATATCATTTAAAGATACTATTTTATTAAGTGATTCATATAATAATCTTGATTTAATATTATAATCTTTTTCTATCTTAAAATAATTATTAAAGTACTTATTTAAAATATTTGTATTATTAAACAAGTAATAATATACTAGTATAAAAACAATCATAAATAATATGAATATTTCTTTTTTTAGATTAGTTTTTTTACTTTTAAATTTTTCCATATATAAAATATATAATATTTATTATTAAAAAAATGTCGAAATAATTGATTTTTTAATTTATTTTTGTTATCATTAAATAAGTTTTAAGGGAGGTGGAATCATGCCTAATATTAAAAGTGCAAAAAAAAGAGTTCTAGTTACTAAAAAATCAACTGTTCTTAACAATGATGTTAAAGCTAGTATGAAAACTGCTATTAAGAAAGTTGAAAAAGCAGCTAATAAAGAAGAAGCTATAGCTAAATTACCAGAAGCTATTAAAAAAATAGATATCGCAGCTTCTAAGGG
>CAKOKV010000041.1 GCA_934095805.1 uncultured Bacilli bacterium
ACTTTCTAAATCTATATCATATTCTTTAAAAATATCTTCTATAATCATTGAAGCATAAAAATCTAATATTATTGGACTAGAATTATAAGAATAATATATAAATAGAAATCCCATACCTATATCATTTGCTATATTATCATCTTTTTCTTTTAACTTTGCCAATTCTACCGCTAATCTTTTTCCTGAATATATTGTTTCACACAGAATTTGATATTTATTTATTTTACTATTTGAAGTTAAGTTTCTCATTATTATTGCGAGTTCTGTTCTTTCAAAGTCGGTATCAGTATTTTCTAAAAAATAATCTGCAACTTCTGTAATAAAATTTGTATTATCTCTAAATTTCAAGATTAAATATTTAACAAACACATAATCTTTTTTTAAGTCATCCGAACAAAAATGATACATTTTTTCATCATTTGTCAAATCAATAACCTGTGTCATAAAACTTCTATCATTTTCCAATTTTTCTATTTCATATTCTTCTATATCATTTCCGTTTATATAATCTTCAACTATTTTTTCACTATATTTTTCCATTTTTATTCCTCCTTTTTAACATTTAAATATACATTTTTATTTTTCTACTTGGACTTCTTAACAGTCTTAAACTTTTCGCCTCTATTTGTCTTACTCTTTCTCTTGTTATATTTTGAAGCTTTGCCACTTCTTCTAGTGTATGTGTATTTCCATCATCTAATCCATATAATTGATGAATAACTTGTCTTTGTCTGTCACTTTTTAAACCTTCATCTATACTTTTTGAAAATGTTTCAAATAAAACTTTGTTTACTACTGTTTCTTCCATATTTTCACTGTCTAACAGATCTCCTGAAATGCTTTCTGTCATTCCTATATCAATAAATAATCTTAGAAAATTATTTATTTTATTTATACTTATATCTAAGCCATTATTTTTGTTACAGTTTAATTTATTATAAATATTTTCAAGTAGAGACATTATTCTAAAATTACATTTCTTAATTAAATAATCATATTCTTCTTTATCTTTTGTTACCAAATAAATTAAATCATTCAATGTAAACTCTAATTCATTATTTTTTAATTTTATGAAGTTATATAATAAACTTGCAAATAAGTCAGTTGATATTCCGAAAGTTTCGTTAACTATTAATTTTGTATCAACAAGTTTTTGATAAACTTCGTTACAAAATTTTCTATTAATAATGCTTGAATATGAATCTGCATTTAGTAATTCTCCATCATATATTTTTTCAATCCATACTTCAACAAAAGAACTAATAATGTCATTCATGTCATAAGAAGATGATGAGAATATTAATAATTCATTTCTAGAAATATAATTATATAATACATATAATGTTCCAAGAATAACCTTATCCATATACATTTTTCTTAGTTCATCATTTCTAGATATTAGTGCTTTTTTGTAAAGCTCTTGTGCTTCATTAAATTTCAATTTATCATATTGTGATATTTGTATTAACCATTCATTTAAAATACTATATTCAGTATTTCTTAAATTGTTTTCACCCCCTTTTTTCATTCTTTTCCCCCTTTTTATTTTATCTACTTAAAATAAGTTTTTTTATTTTTGGTTCACTTTTTATACAACTATAATAATTATCACCTTCAGTATCATAATGAAATTCACTGTCATAATACATTTCTTCTTCACAACTTCTTAACATTTTTATTTTGGCCTCTTTATTTTTATCGCTGTTTTTACCATAAACACCTATACAGACATTAGCACCGTTATTATGTAGTTCTATAAGATTTCCTACTGATTCTTCATCAAATGGATTATGTGTTAAAAATAAATCACAATTATTTGCAGTGTAAACTGTTATTCCCATTATTATAAATGGTACATTTTTATATACTATTAATTTACTATTTTCGCAACCAACAGTTTCAGCAAATGGTGATACTAGTGTTACTGCATCTTTTCCCAAAGTGTCATATTTTCCTTTATTTAACTCTATAGTAGTATCATTAGTTAAAGAAATTCCTAAGTATTTTAAATACTTTTCATAATTTGGTATTTGTTTTTTTAATAAGCTTAAATATATAACAAAATCAGTATCTGTCATTATATTATATTTGTCATATGGTTTTCCTATTGAATCGCAATATTGTTTATATAGCATTAATATATATTTGTACTTCATATTTTTCTCCTTTTTTCTTTTTACCTTTTCTTTCGAAAGCACTGGTATTATATAACAATTTGTGATATAATCATAATACATATTTTTTATATGTGATATAACCATTTGTTATATAAAGGAGAAATTATGAATATTAATTTAGATTTGTATAAAGTATTTTATTATGTTGCTAAAAATGAAAATATTTCGAGAGCTGCTAATGAATTACTGATTAGTCAACCAGCGATTAGTAAATCTATTAAAACATTAGAAGAACAAATTAATACTAAACTTTTTATAAGAAAAAGAGATGGTGTGGAATTAACTGAAGCAGGAGAAACAATTTATAAAAAAATAAAAGAAGCTATGGAATTAATAGATTCAGCAGAAAACGATTTAGAGGTATTAACTAGTATGGAAACTGGTGTTATAAATATAGGAGCAAGCAAAACTATATTACATGAATTCTTAATGCCATATATTAAATCATTTCATGATGAGTATCCTAAAATTAACATAAGAATTTTTACAGATAAGACATCAGATTTAATCAGAAAGTCAAAAATGGGATTAATTGATGTAATATTTATCAATTTACCCTATAATCTTCCTAAAGAATTTGAAATGTATAAAATAATGGATTTACATGATTGTTTGGTAGCAACTAATGTATTTGATAAATATAAAAGCAGAAAACTAAATGTAAAAGATTTAGAAAATTTACCATTATTAGTTTTAACAAAAGGTACTATAACTAGGAATAGATTTGATGATTTTTGTTTTAAAAATAATATTAAAATAAATCCAACTATGGAATTTGGTAGCAATACTTTAATTAAAGAATTTACTGAAGCTGGTTTCGGTATTGGCTTATTAACTGAGGAACATGTAAAGGACGAATTAAGTAGTGGTAAATTATTTAAATTAAACATCAATTTATCATTAGAAGATAAATATTTAGGTATGGTGTACAACACCGAAAATAAAAGTTTAGTATCAAAAAATTTTATTAAATATATAAAAAATAACATTAGTAAATAAACTAATGTTATCTTGTTTTACCATAATTATTAGTGTTAGAAGAATCGTGTTCATTCGATTCTTTTTCTTTTGATGGTTCAGCATTGTCACGAGCATTTTTTAAACTATCTAGTGCTTCTTGTGAAATCCTTGGCATTATGGATAAATCCATACCCATAGATAATCCTAATTCAGCTTGTTCTGCAGGAGTAAATCTTCTTATGAAGTTTTCATTTTCTACTTTTTCTACAACAGCTCCAATTAATTCATCTTTATCCCTAGTGCTATCACCAAAAGGTCTTCCAGATCCAGAACTATCAATTTCCCCTTGTTGTGCATTGTATGCTGTACTTGAAGTACCAAACATTTCTCTGTATCTTTGTAGAGTTTTTAATTTCTCATTTGTTTTTCCAACATGTATATTTTCCGCTTTACCTGTTACTATTGAATTAATAACTTGACCATCTTTAGTTGATTTAAAACCTCTAAAAATAAAATCTCTTTTTTGTCTCTTAGCATTTAATAAATCATTTAATACTGAAGCATTACTTCTAGTTGTATTTAAATCTTTATTATATTCAGTAGAGCTTATTGAAACCATTCCACCTTTTTCACTTGAATCTACTAAGTACTTATCAGGAGCAAGAACTGCTAAACAAAAACATGTTTTAAAGAAATCTCCTCTCATAAATGAAGTTGTCTTTAATATCATTTTTTCCCAATTTATAATTTCATATTGTTTACCATTTTCTTCATATAGTCCGCCTGCTTCAATGATATTTTTTTGATTTTCATATAAGACTAACAATAAATCATATGCAGTTGATTTTGGTGTCAATATAATTAAACCGCTTCCATCTTTTCTCTTAGGCTTACCATTTGCTTTTGTTAGAATATTTAAATAATCCATAGCTCTTTGACTTAAAGCATTTCCTTGTGGAATTCCTAATAGATGAGGAATATTTTTTTCATGAATAACAAATTTAAAATCAAATTTACTTCCATCTGGTAATGTAGCTACATTTTCAACTGTATTTTTGCCTGCACTATAAATTGAATTATATGTTTCAATACATAAATTTAAATTTTCAAATAAAATTTCCATTACTTTTTTCATTGCATTATCAGTACTTGCAAATTTATTTCCAAGTGGGAAACTTCTTATTTGTATATTTTCTTTTTCTTCTCTTTCTTGTCCATTAGGAGACAGTATTTTTCTTCCATCGTGAGTATATATTTGTTTACTAGCTGATGTTTTAAAACTATAAGTACCATTACTGGCAGTAATTATTTTATTATCTTTTCTTCTTAAACTTCCCTCTTCTAAAATTATATTGTTTCCAGATGATGCTTCTATTAAATTAATTAAAGCAACTTCGTCAAAACTAAATCTTTTATTTAATCTCTCTGCTAATTTTTTAATATAATCATAAATATCACTTTTAAATTGTTGAGGTACTCTTTTTTCTATTAAATATCTTTCTAATCTTAATGAAATATTTTCTTGTGTATAATTCATTAAAACATAATCAATTGATTGTCTATAAACATCTGCAGCAAATTCAATGATAGTAGACATTATTATGCTTCTATAAAGATTACATATATCTTTATGACATTCAAATATATCTTTTAAATACATAGAATTATTAGTTTTATAGTGTTTTTCTTCTTCTAATTGAAATGCAGTTTCAATATCAGCAAAATCATGTTTTAACTTTTCTCTACCCATTGGGCTATCTATGTCTGCAAAGCCTATAATTTCTGTTAAAATTGCTTTTTTGTATTCACTCATCTAAATCTCCTTTATTTATTAAATCAAATAACTACTTTTTACTTTTCTATTTTATTATTAATATAATTATATCATATTTAATAAATATTTTTGAATATGATAATTTTTGAAATAAAAAAAACTATATTGATAATTACTCAATATAGGATTATTATTTTAAACTATTTATTTTTTTAATTTATTCATAACTTTCATCAAGCAATTCAGAAATAGTATTAGCTATTTTTTCAGTTGTAAATATTATCAAATTTATTTTAATATTGTTATTTTACTATTTATTCAAATCAACTAAAATTTCATTCCATGTTTTAAACTCAATATTTGGAGATTTTTCAATTAATAAATTTATTCTTTTCTTGAATTCTTCTTCCTGAAATTTAAATTCATTATACAGTTCATCTAAAGAAATTTTATTTTTTATATCTTTAACCATTTTTTTATCTTCATTTTTTTCAGCAATAGATAGACACCTATATTTAATAACTTCTTCAACAGAAAACATTTCTTCATCTATATAAGAAGCAAAATCTTCTTCCATTATTTGAGAAAACTTTTTTGAAGGATTTGGAAAATCATAGCATAACTGTCCTTCCATTCTTTGATTAACAAAAGGAAAACTATTTATAAAAAACTTCATATCCTTTATATCATACAATTCATTAACTAAGTCTATCATGATAATCATACTATAAATATTTGTAGATCCCATTGTTTTTTGTAATTGTTTAACATTTCCAATTTTTATTGAATATATTTCGGCTGCTGCAGTCTTCAATTCTAAATAAACTTTAGAACCATTTTTCATTGTAATTAAATAATCAGGGACTGTTGTTTTCGAACCGGCAATACTAACTTTCTTTTCAACAGCATCATAAACAAATGTATGTTCTGAATCATTTCCTGTCATCTCAACTGATGCAATCATAGGATTTTTCTTTATAAGAATATAAAACAAGTCTTCAATATACCATCCATATAGCATATTTTTTAAATAATTATATCTTCTACCCATTGCACTTGGAGCTGTATAACCATCTATTTCAGCCTGTTTCATTCTATTATATTTTTCTAAATATTCATTATATATTTTGTCTAATGTTTCTTTATCTATTAGGTCGCAAAACATTCTGTCATATAATTCTTTAACATCTTCTATAGTCATATCATCTAATCGTAATTTTGCCATATTAATCCTCCTTTGGCATATTCTTAATTATTGCCTCTATTAATTTAGGCGGAATACCTTCACCAATTACTTTTCTAACTAAGTTTTCAGAAGCCCATTCAGGAACTTCCCAATCGTCAGGCAATCCAGTTAAAATCATTAGTTCTTTTAAGCTTAATACTCTTGCATCACTATATGTTCCGTCAGCTAATTTTCTACCAGGATGGACATTATTTTGAGAAGATATTCCACCATTACACATTGTAATAGTTGGTGCAGGTTTATTCCATGACATTCGTTTATATGTCGTTGAAAATCCTTTTATTCTTGTTCCATCTTCCTTTTGCGGATAATATACTTCATTATCAAAAGCTGTACAACCAGTTGGTGTATGTTTCATCCACAATATGTGCCTGTCATTATGCTTCGCTCCAAAATGATACTTTATGTTACTTTTTTGTCCAGATTCCAAACTAGGTAAATAACCAATTGCTTCTTCAACTGTTATTTGCTTTTGTTTCTCAGGCAATTGCCACTCACCAATTCTACTTAATAATACAATTGTTCTTTTTCTGACTTGTGGAGTACCATAATCAGCAGCATTCAATACATTAAAAGAAATTGTGTATTTATCAGATAATTTTGAATTAATATAATCAACTATTTTAATTTTTTCACCATTTACTAAAATACTAGTTTTTAACATAGTTGGAACATTCTCTATAATTACATTTTTAGGTTTAACAATTTCAATAAATTCAACTACCTTAATAATTAAAGAGTTTCTCGGATCATTTTCATCCATCTTTCCAGCAACACTCATTCCTTGACAAGGTGGTGTGGCTAATAAAAACTCAATTTTATTATCTAAAGATTTTTTGATTACCTCGTTAAAAATTTCATCTTTTGTAATATCACCAGTTATAACATCGGTTTTTGGATAAAGAAATTTATAAAAACGAGCTCTCTCAGGAATAAGTTCATTAGCTACTACTATATCAATACCATTTCTTTCTAAATATGTTTCGGCTATTCCAATATTTGAAAATAATGATGTACCTTTTATCATATTTAACACCTCATAGTTAATTATATCATGATTTATTAAAATTTCTTCATTTAATAAATTTTTGTCAAAAAAACACTTTTGAATTTAGTTTACTATAAAATCAGAGCTTTTTATGTTGAATTAATAACTACTTGCACTAGAAAACTTAAAAATTAGGAAGTAATCTGTAATGCAGCGGTCTAAATTTTTTAAAAAGGATATTCTTCAGGTTCAACCTCTGGTTCTTTTAAATCTTTAACTTTTTCATATTCTTCTCTAAAAATATCAAATGATGTATCATCTCCAAAAAACATAGCTGTTTCTATTAACTCTTTAAAATAATATTTTTTCTTTTTTAATCCTTTAATAATTTCACTAGAGTTTTCTAAAAGGAATTCATAGTCATAAACCGTTGAATAAAAATACTTAAAAACATATTTTGCTTCCTCTTTATTATTAATTTTCCTTAATAATATTTCCTTAATAACATCATAATTACTAAAATACTTAATCCAATCACGAACCCAAGTAGATAAAGAGGCGGCATCAGCTAATTCTTCTTTTTTAGAATGTTGTGATATAACTATCTTTCCAGATCTTATTGAATCAGTAACCATTTCTTCTATTCTGACAGTAACCAAACCGTCTAATTCATTCCATATTTTCGGACTGAAATGATCAAAAAACATTCTTAAATACCTATCATTTTTAGCTTTTATTAATTTCCTGTTGAGTATTACAATTATTTCATTT
>CAKOKV010000042.1 GCA_934095805.1 uncultured Bacilli bacterium
TTTATAATAATGGTAAAGATGATGTTAAATTAAGTGATTATTGTTTAACTACTAATATTAATACTGTATGTATGAGTAAGCTTCCTGATGTAACTCTTAAAAAGGGTGAATATTATGTAGTTATGGCTAGTGGTAATACTGAACTAACTAATAAGAGTTATACTCATTTAGGATTTAAACTTGGAGATAATGATGCGATATATTTAACAAAGGATTCAAGTATAATTGATTCTATGTATGTTTCACAAGTACCAAATGGTTATTCTTATGGTAGAGGTAAGGATTATGGTTTATATTATTTTAGTAAACCAACTCCAAAAGCTAAAAACAATTCTGGAACTGAGGCAATCTCTTATTTGCCAACTGCTTCTGTTTCTGGTGGTGTGATAAAAGATGGCAAGGAATTTACGGTAGCTTTAACTGGAAATAAAATTTATTATACAACTGATGGTTCAACGCCAACAACAGCTTCAAAAGTATACAGTAGTCCTCTTACTATTAAGAAGACTACTGTTTTAAAAATTATGAGTAAAGAAGATGGAAAGCTTAAAAGTGATGTTAATACTTATTCATACATAATGGATGGTAGTCATAAGGTTTCTGTTATGTCTATAAGTATTGATCCTAAAAAGCTTAATAATGTTAATACTCATACTGGTCTTAATAGTAAGGTTTTAGAGCATGGTTATGTTGAGTATTTTGACAAAGATGGCGGTGGTTTTAAGCTTAATATGGGGCTTAAGCTGTTTGGTGGATCAACTAGAAGTTATAAGAAGAAAAGTTATGAGATTAAGTTTAAAAAGATGTTTGGAGATGCTAAGCTTAAATATAAGGTATTTGATACATTAGATAGTTCTGTGTTTGATTCATTGGTTCTTAGAACTGGTTCACAAGATGAATTTCAATATAATGATCAAAGAACTGTTATTAAGGATGTTGTGGCTACTTCTCTTGTTGGTGAGTATACTGATGTTGATGTACAAGCATATGAGCCAATTATTTTATATATTAATGGTAAATATAATGGTATATATTTTATAAGAGAAAAGGTTGATGAAACTTTTGTAGCTAATCATTATAATGTTCAAACTACTAAGGAAGATACTAGTATTCTTAGAATAGACGGTGAGGTTAAGAGTGGTACTGATAAGAATTATAAGGCTATGATTAATTTCATTAATAAGAATTCTCTTAGTAATAAAGCTAATTATGAAAAAGTTAAAGAACAAATTGATATTCAAAGCATATGTGATTTTTGGGTAGGTGAAATATATACTGCTAATTATGATATATTAAACACTAGATATTTTTCTAATCCTAATGTTGATAATGGTAAATGGAAATTTATTTTTTATGATTTAGATTCTGGATTTTTTAGGACTGCTCAAAATACATTTACTGAATATACTAGTACTTCTGGTATGGGAGCTTGGAATTTTCCGACTGATTTACTTAGAAATTTAATGAAAAGTAGTGAATTTAAGAAAGAATTTTTAGAAAGATTATCATATAACTTAAAAAATACTTGGTCTTATGATAATGTTAATAAAAGAATAGATGAAGTTATTGAAATGATTGGTAAAGATGAATTTAAAAGAAATGCTGAAAGATGGGGAAATTCATACAGTCATTGGGAAAGTTCTATTACTGCAATGAAAAAGTTTGCTAAAAATAGAAATAGTTATGTTATTAAGTATGCTAAATCATATTTTAAATTAAGTGATGCAGATGTTAAGAAATATTTTGGTGGTGTTAAATGAAAGAATATAAGTACAGACATGAGTTAAAATTTAAAATATCTAATAGTGCTGCTGAAGTATTAAAACAGAAGTTATCACTTATCTTAAAGAAAGATAAAAATGCATATTATAGTGATGGTTCATACTTGATAAAAAGTTTATATTTTGATGATTTAGATTCATCTAGTTATTATGAAAAAATGGATGGTGTTCTTTATAGAAAAAAGTATAGAATAAGAATTTATAATAATAATGATGAGTTTATTAGATTAGAAAAAAAGATGAAACATAATACATATACAGCAAAGGAACAAATGTTGATTTCAAAAGATATATATAGTAAAATATTAAATGGTAAAATAGATGAAATAGAGAATGCTACTGGTTTACTTGAAGAATTTATAACAAATAGTAAAGTTAAACATTTAGTACCATCTATAATAGTTTTATATCATAGGACTGCTTTTACTTATCCTATAAGTGATGTTAGAATTACTTTTGATTCGAATATTCAAAGTGGTTTATATAGTTATGATTTATTTAATAGAGATGTTCCTATGTATGATGTTAGTGAACCTGGAAAACAGGTTTTAGAAGTTAAGTTTAATGAAGTTTTACCTCTTCATATAGCTAATTTATTAAATGATATTCCTAGTTGTAAGGAAGCTGTTAGTAAGTTTGCAATATGTAGAAGTATTAAATAAGGAGTGAGTTGTATGATTTTAAATATTTTTAAGAATTCTTTTTTGGAGCAATTTACTGGTAGTGTATCAGCTGTTGATATGCTTATATCACTAGGAGTTGCATTTATTATTGGTATGTTTATTATATATGTTTATAGAAAAACATATACTGGTGTTGTTTATTCGAAAGCATTTTCTCTTTGTATATTAATGCTTGCGATGGTTACTGCAATGATTATAAGAACAATTAGTTCTAATATTAGTCTTTCTTTAGGTATGGTTGGTGCTTTATCTATTGTAAGATTTAGAACAGCTGTTAAAGAGCCAGTTGATACAGGATTTATGTTCTGGGGAATAAGTGCTGGTATTATGAGTGGTGCTGGTCTTTATATTCCGGCATTAGTAGCATCACTTGGAATAGGTGTATTATATTTTATAAGTTATCTTATGGGATTTAAAACTGCTACTAGATATTTACTTGTACTTAAATATAAAGCTTCATGTCATGAAACTGTATTAAAGAAATTAAAAAATATTAAGAAATTTAAAGTTAGAAGTAAATCTATATTTGGTAATGAAGTAGAATTATCACTTGAAGTTGATATGAAAGAAGGAAAATCAAGAAAAGGTGATATAGATACAAGTATAGTAGATCAATTTAATGGTATTGATGGAGTAATTAATGCTAGTTTAATCGCTTATCAAAATGATTTTGGAGATTAGGAGTTTATTATGACTAAAAGAAGACTTAAGATAAGGCCTGTACTTATTACACTTAATGTTGCTTTGTTAATTATTATTGCTCTTTTTTATACAACTAGATTAATTAAATATTATCTAAAAGAAAATGGTCATAGACCTACTAATAGTACAGTTCTTTTAGTTGATGAATTAATTAAGAAACAAAGTTATGTTGATTTAACTAAAGGACTTATTCATGATAAAGATGCTAATATATATAGATATGTTGGTAAAGTTGAAGATAATTATTTAGAATATTCTGGAATACTATTTAGAATAGTCGGTATTGATAAAGATAATAATATTAAAGCTATAAGTGAGAATTCTTTAACATTGATGTATTCTGGTCTTGAAAATGGTTTTGATAAATCATATATTAATAAATGGTTAAATAAAACTGATGAAAAGTATAGTGGTATATTTGAAAATAATATGGATGATGTTGATAAATATTTAGCTAATACTTATTTATGTGAAGATAATGTTAATGATCTTAAGAAGATTAATTGTGAAAAGAATACTAATACTAATAAAATGACAATATTATCATTATATGATTATGCATCAGCTGGCGGAAAAGAAAGCTATTTAAATAATGGTGAATCATATTATTTGAGTACTATTGATGATGAAAACAGTAATTATTTTATTAATAATAATGGAGAAGTTGGTATTAATAAAATAACTACTAAAATATATGGTGTAAGACCTGTAATAGCTATTAAGAAAGATGTAGCTTTATTACATGGAGATGGTTCTTCAAATAGTCCTTATGTTGTTAGTGAAAGAACAGTTAATACTTTAAGTGATGTTTATGTTTCAAGATATATTAATTATTCTGGTAATACATATAGAGTTATTAATACTGGTGAAAATGTTAAGGTTGCTTTAAGTGATAATATTAAAGATAAAGATAAGGATTTAACAAAGACATTTGGTGGTAAAAATAATATTTATTCTACTAATAAGAATACTATTGGTGAATATTTAAATAATACTTATTATAAATCTATTAAGAATAATGATTTAATTGTTAAATCAGATTGGGGTATAGGAAATAATACTCTTGATAAGTTAGATTATACTGTTGTTTATAGTAAGACAGCTTCATTTAATATTGGTATGCTTACTCTTGGAGATTTATTTATTAACGATACCAAATCTGTTTTAACGATGAATAGAGGTATTGAATCTAATATGATTATTAATGTTATTAATAAAGATGGAAATGTCTTTGGAGATTTAATTGCTAGTAAATATGCAGTTAGACCTTCTATGTATTTAAAAGGTGATATAAGTATTGTAAGTGGGGATGGAAGTATTGATTCTCCATATGAGTTAGGAGTAAATAATGAAAAAGAAGCAAAAGAAGAGTAAATTTAGTGTTTTTTTGATTGTTGTTGATGTTTTTGTATTAATTTGCTTTTTTGTAGCTTATGGACCTTTTTCATTTTTTAGAGATTTTATTGTAACAACTGCGATGACTACTATGACTCATAAATATTTTGCATATGTTTTATATAGTGAAAGTATGGTTGAGGAAATTCTCGATAATAATAAGGTTATAGAGATAGAAGATCCTACTGATACTTCTAAAATAAATATTCAACCTGTTGTAGATACTGGAACTTATGAATCTATATATGAAGAGCAGGTTCTTAAAAAAGATGAAGGTAATGATTTATATAAAGTAGTTGATATATCAGGAAGTGGATGGAAAGGTTATATGGTTGTTGTATATGATCCATCTAGAATAGAACTTGTATTCTCTAAGAAATATGGTAAAGGTGGAGAATATTTATCAACTATGGCTAAAAATAATAATGCATATGTTGCGATGAATGCTAGTGGTGTTAATAGTGTTCCAGGACAAAATTATGTTACTGGACAAACTATTTTAAATGGTAAAGTTTATAAGACTGGTAAACATATTAATAAAGGTGGAGGTCTTGTAGGATTCACTAAAGATAATGTTTTAATGCTTACTAAAAAAACAGCGAGTGAGGCTGTTAAAGATGGTATGGATAGAGCTGTTGAGTTTGGACCATTCTTAGTAGTAAATGGTAAAATGTCTGATTTTAAAGGTAACGGTGGTTGGGGAATTGCTAATAGAACAGCCATTGGACAAAGACAAGATGGAATAGTTTTATTTATTGTTATTGATGGAAGAACATCTTCCTCAGTTGGAATTTCAATGAAAGATCTTGCTGAATTATTTGTTAAATATAAAGCATACAATGCATCTAATCTTGATGGCGGTGGTTCTAGTGCTTTATATGCTAAAAGAAATATAAATGATAAAAAAGGTAAACTTTTAAATACTCCAAAGGGTTATAATTATGGTGGAGAAAGATTTTTACCTAATGCATGGATGATAAGAGATTTAGTGGATGACAGTAAAAGTGATGTAACTACTACAACAACTAAAAAGAGTGAAACTACTACTAAAGCTAGTACAACAAAGAAAACTACAACAACTACTAATAAAACTACAACTAAGACAACAACAACTTCAACTACAACTACAAAAGTAGCAGAAGATAATAATGATAATAATTAAAATAGGGAGGTAATAAAATGGATATTGAACAAAGAAATCCAAAAATATTCGTAGTAGGAGGAAAGGCAAAGCATGGTAAGGATACATTTTCTGCATTTTTAAAAGAGACTTATGAAGAACATGGTAAGAAAGTAATAGTTACTCAATTATCAAAATATATTAAGTATTATGCTAGAGAAATGACTGGTTGGGATTTGAGTGAAGAAACTAAACCAAGAGAATTCTTACAACAACTTGGAACTACTGTTATAAGACAGAAATTAAAGAAGGATGATTTATTTATCAAAAGAATGATTGATGATATAGAAATATTTTCATATTTTTATGATACGATTATTATAAGTGATATAAGACTTAAAAAAGAAATAAATGATTTAAAAGCAGTTTATCCTAATATTCAAAGTATTCATATTGTTAGACCTGATTTTGATAATGGTCTTACAGAAGAACAAAAGAATCATCCAACAGAGATAGATTTAGATGATTATAATGAATTTGACATTGAAGTTGTAAATACAACACTTGACAAGTTAAAAGAATCTGCTGAAAAAATATACACAGACAATGAAAGGTAGGTATAAAAATGGAGAGTATTAAGGGAGTTAATGTAACTGGTAAAAGAGTTATAGTTAGAGTTGACTATAATGTACCAATTACTGATGGAAAGATTGATGATGATACTAGAATAATAGCTAGTTTAAGAACAATTAATTATTTAATAGATAAAAAGGCTAAAATAATATTATTATCTCATTTAGGAAGAATTAAATCACAAGCTGATAAAGAAAAAAATTCTCTTGAAGTAGTAGCTAGACATTTATCTACTCTTGTATCTTGCGGTATATATTTTGTTCCTTTTACAAGAGGGGAATTAGTTGAAAAAACTATTCAAAATATGAATGATGGTGAAATTGTTATTTTAGAAAATACTAGATACGAAGATTATCCTAAATCACTTGAAAGTTCTTGTGATGAAGCATTATCTAAATATTGGGCATCTCTTGGTGATATATTTGTATTAGATGCTTTTGGTAGTGCTCATAGATGTCATGCTTCAACATATGGTATATCTAAATTTTTACCATCTTATTCTGGTTTCCTAATTGATAATGAAGTTTCTATGCTTGATAGTGCAATTCATCAAAGAAAAACATTAATTTTAGGTGGAGCTAAAGTAGATGATAAGATTGGTGTTATTGATAATTTAATTAATACAAGTGATTATATATTACTTGGAGGGGCAATGTGTTTTACATTCTTAAAAGCAAGTGGTATTAATGTTGGAGAAAGTATTGTTAGTGATGATAAGATTAGATATGCTAAAAATTTAATTGATACTCATAAAAATAAAATTATATTACCAATTGATGTTGTAACTAATAACGGAGTAAAGTTAGTTACTGAAATGAGTAATAGTGATATTGGATATGATATTGGTCCTAAAACTATAAGTATGTATAAAGAATTATTAATAAATAGTAAATTAATATTATGGAATGGACCTCTTGGTATGTTTGAAGATCCAAGATATGAAGATGGTACTAAAAAGGTAATGCAATTTATATATAATCAATCAATTCCTACTATTTTGGCAGGAGGAGATATTATAAGTGCTTCACATAAGTTTAAATATAATTTTACATATTTATCAACTGGTGGAGGAGCAACACTTGAATATTTAGAAGGAAAAAGATTTAAAACATTAGAAAGATTAAATGGTAAGTAGTATGAAGAAAGTTATTCTTAATCAAAAAAGTTATTTGTTTTATGATGAAATGGTTAAATTCAAAAGTGATTTTGATAAATTAAAGTCTAATAATTATGAATTTGTGTTATTTCCCCCAATACTTTATTTATCTTTATTTAAAGATAGTAAGTATTTAGT
>CAKOKV010000043.1 GCA_934095805.1 uncultured Bacilli bacterium
ATATTACTTATACTACTATGTATTTTATTTATTGGCATAGGAATATTATTTGATATAATTGGAACAGCAGTATTAACTGCAAATGAAGCATCATTTCATGCTAAAAGTTCTAAAAAAATAAAAGGTTCTAAAGAAGCTGTAAGATTAATAAAAAATTCAAGTACAATTGCAAGTATATGTAATGATGTTATTGGAGATATATGTGGAATAGTTAGTGGTTCAGTAGGAGCTATGCTTGCTATTAATATATCAGTAAAATTTGATTTATCAACAATAATTGTAACATTATTAACAAGTTCAATAATATCTTCACTAACAGTTGGAGGTAAAGCAATTGGTAAAAAATATGCAATTAAAAAAAGCGATACAATAATATTTGTAGTAGCAAAAATATTAAATAAATTAAAAATAGAGAAATAACTTTTCTCTATTTTTTTTGATTTAATCTTTCAGTAAATAAATTACCAACAGTTTCTAATACTTGAACATTATCAATATCAACTAAGATAATATTACCATTTATATCTTTCTTACCTTCAACAATTATATAATTATTTGTTATACCTTCTTTTTCATTATCTACTTGAAGCCCCATAAGATAATTTTTTCCTTCATATGACATTTCATCTAATACATAATATTCAAGGCCATTATCTAATGTTATTACTTTATCTATCACAATGTAGGTCCTCCCATTCCACTAACTAATTCACTAGCTGAAATCCAAGCTTGATCTTTTCCTGCTTTATCCATTACAGAAACTGCTACACTACTTGGATCTATACCATTTGCAGCACAGAATTCTTCAATTGATAAACCGTTAGTATTTATAACTTGACCTATTGATCCATCTGGATTAACTGCGGCAAATCTTCCAAAAATCGAATCACCATTTACATATTGAGATAATAATGGTTTAGTTTCAATTCCCATAACAGCTCTATCAGAACTAATATGACCAACACTTACATTATAGTCTCCTACTTCACTACCTATTCTAATACCATCATACTGAGAAACTGGATCTACAGCTGAAGTTGGTTGAGGTGTAGTTACTGTTGGAGTTGGTTGAGGCGGAGTTACCGTTGGATTTGGATTAGTAATATTAGGTGCAGGTTCTGGATTTGGAGTTGGCTCTACTGCGGCTGGGGTTGCTGCATTATGAGCTTGAATCAAATTATGAACAGTACTTGCAACAGTAAGAGTTCCACCAGTAATAATCGCAGAATTAATCATCCAAGACATATCTCTTAGACCTTCTTCTGTCCTAAACTTATTCTTAACCCTATCAACTAAACCTTTTAATCCAGGTCTAGGTTCAACAACAGTATTTATTTTACTTTGCAATCCAAGTCGATTCAACTCAGCTATTTCTTTTCTTCTTTTATTAATGAATTTGTTAGCTATACCACCTGCAAGTGACATAACACCTACACCAAGTGGACCAGCTGTAAAGAATACAGCAGCACCAAGTCCAATACCTGCTGCTACATGTAATATTGTTTTCCATGTAACTTTTGGCTTATTAGACTTAACTTTAGGTCGTTCTGGTTCATCCGGCTCTGGTTCTTCTGGACCTGGTCCATCTGGACCTTCAGGTGGGATTGGAGGAATTGGATCTCCTATATCTACAGGTCCATTACCTGTTGGGCCACCCCCTGGACCCTCAGGACCAGGTCCCTCTGGGCCAGGTCCATCAGGGACACCATTTCCAGGACCTTCAGGACCATCATGAGTTGGCTCAACAGGAGTTCTATCAACAGTCATATTCTTTGGTATACCACCATATTTAAGTTCTCTCATTCTTTGCATTATATGACTTTTTTCAACCATTAAATCATTAAGAGCTAATTCATTCTCTTCAATTCTTTTTCTAGCATCTTCTTGTAATTTAGCTAATGATGCTGGCATCTCATGACCTTCAGCCATCTGTACACTAGCAATATTAGTATCCTTTTCAATAGCTTTTTCTAAATCTTTAATTTGTCTTGATACTTCTATTCTTCTTTTACCAAGTTCTAAATACTCAGCTTCCTTCTTTTCAATAATAACATTAAACTTATTAGCATTCTCATATGCTATATCAGTTATTCTATCAATTCTAGCTTTTTGTTCACTACTAAGTTCATTATCATTTTCAATTTGAAAAGCTTCATTTTTAACATTATCAAAAATCTCAAATCTTTTTCTAAGTTCTTCAAGACCATAATATTCAATATCAAGTTCAGCCAAATCTTCTAATTCAATAGTTTCTTGCAAAACTTGTTCTAATCTATCCATTCTAACATTCATTATTAATCACCTTGCTTCTTTGAATTATTAATAGCTTCTATTTTCTTGTTCATGTTATCACTAAACACTTTTAAAACAATATCAAGTACCTCTTTATTTTTTTCTTCTACAAAACCAGTACCAACATCTTTAAAAACAACAAATTTATCAGTTGGCTCTTCTCCATCAAGCTTATTTGTAAAAAAGTAAGTAAGACCATTATACTCAGTTTTATCAATAGTAATATAGTCATTACCAGCTAATTCAAATATATCGTTTAATTTAACACTATAATCCATATCTACTGCTCCTTATTCTATAAAAATAATAACATATAATAAAAAATTAAGCAATTAAAAAAGTAAACATTTCTGTTTACTTTATCTATTACTTCTATATCTTTCTTTTTCATCAAGAATTTTCTTTCTAAGTCTAATTGCATCAGGAGTAACTTCAACAAGTTCATCACTTTCTATAAATTCAAGAGCTTCTTCTAATGTAAATGTCTTAGATTTAGGTAATGTTATTGCTTCATCACTACCAGATGATCTTGTATTTGAAAATTCTTTATTTTTACATGGATTAACATTTAAATCATTTTCTCTGTTATGAATACCAATAATCATACCAGCATAAACATCAGTAGATGGTTCTATTAACATAGTACCTCTATCAAGTAAGTTATAAAGAGCATATCCAAATGACTTTCCACTTTCCATAGAAACAAGAACACCATTTTTTCTTCTAGCAATTTCACCAGCATAAGGTTTATAAGAATCAAAACTTCTAACCATAATTCCTTCACCTTTTGTATTAGTTATAAAATTACTTCTATATCCAATTAAACCTCTTGTTGGAACTAAGAATTCAAGTCTAACATAATTATCTTCTGCAGGTTCCATTAATTCCATATTACCTTTTCTTTCACTTAAATCACTTATTATAGTTCCAGAATAATCATTAGGTACATTAATAACAACTCTTTCAAATGGTTCACACTTAACACCATCTATTTCATGGAAGATAACCTCTGGTTTAGAAACACTAAGTTCATATCCTTCTCTTCTCATATTTTCAATTAATATAGATAAATGTAATTCACCACGACCAGATACTTTAAATCCATCATTTGAAGGTAATTCTTCAACTTCAAGACCAACATTTCTTTCAAGTTCTGCATGTAATCTATCTCTTAAATGTCTAGATGTTACATATTTACCAACTTTACCAGCAAATGGACTACTATTAACTAAAAAGTTCATTGATAGAGTTGGTTTTTCTATTTCTATTTTTGGTAATGGATTAACATTATTAACATCACAAATTGTATCTCCAATTGATATTTCAGGACAACCAGCAACAGTAACTATATCACCAAAATATGCCTCTGTTACTTCTTTTCTCTTAATTCCTTCATTAACAAACATCTTACTAATTCTCTCTTTTGTTAATGTTCCATCATTCTTAGATATAGCAACAGTTTCTCCAACTTTAATTTTACCTTTATTAATTCTACCTATACCAAGTCTTCCGATATAATCATCATAATCAAGTGAAGAAATTTGGAATTGAAGCGGATCATCAACATTTCCTTCAAATGGTTGAGTAGTTTCAATAATAGTATCAAGTAATGGAGTTATATCATTATTACCATCATTTTCTTCATATCTGGCAACTCCTTCTTTTGCTATACCATAAATAATTTTAAAATCTAATTGTTCATTAGTTGCACCAAGTTCACAGAATAAGTCAAAAGTCATATTAACAACTTCTTCTGCTCTAGCATCCTTTTTATCAATCTTATTAATAAATAGAATTGGTCTAAGTCCATTTTGTAATGCTTCTTTTAATACAAATCTAGTTTGAGGCATAGGTCCTTCTGCAGAATCTACTAATAATACAACTGTATCAACTGTCTTTATAATTCTTTCTATTTCACTAGAAAAATCAGCATGACCAGGAGTATCAACAATATTCATCTTGTATCCTTTATATCTAATAGAACAGTTTTTAGCTGTAATAGTGATACCTCTTTCTCTTTCTAAATCTCCACTATCCATTACACAATCAACAACTTGTTCATTGTCCCTGAATACACCGTTTTGTTTAAGTAATGCATCTACTAAAGTACTCTTTCCTGCATCTACATGAGCAACAACAGCAAAATTAATAATTTTATCCATAAATAACATCCCCTTTTGGCACCTATAAATAATACACTATTTTTACGATATTTTCAAGAAAAATTTAAATTTTTTTAAATTATCACTGACAATAATAAATTATCATTTAAAGTAAATGGTTAAAAAAATTAAATAATGGCAAAATATTACTAGGAGATAAATATGGAAAATGCAAGCATATTTAAAGAAGAAAAAGATCTTTACACTATTATTGGAAAAAATATTAGATACTATAGAAAATTATACAGTCTCAATAAAAAAGAGATGACACAAGAAGCACTCGCAGAACTGGCTAATGTTTCTACATCTCTTATAGGAAACCTTGAAAGCAAAAAAACTACACAAGGTATAAGTATATATAATTTATATAAAATAAGTAAAATATTAAATGTACCTATTGAATATTTTTTTATTGATCGATAGTAATCTTTTCAAAGAATTTATCAATTGAAACTCCAAGTACAATAGATATTTTATAAAGTGATAATAAAGACAATCCTTCACTTCCTTTTGTACTTTCAAATTTTCTAATAAACTCTGGAGATAGACCAATATCAACAGCCAATTGTTCTTGTGTTATACCATTAATTTTTCTATATTTAATTACATTATAAGCAATTGTTTCAATAATATTATCATCAAAATCAAAATTTCTTTTAAATTTAGTCATAAAATCACCTAAATACATTTTATATTATTTAATAAATAAATTATGTAATGTTACACTATACAAAATATCTATATTATTCTATAATTAAATTAGGTGAAATTATGAATCAAGATAAGTTAAATAATATAATTGGTAAAAATATAAAAAAATATAGATTAGCTTATAAATATGAAAAAATAACTCAAGAAAAACTAGCAGAATTAATAAATGTTTCAGTTTCACTAATAAGTAGTTTAGAAAGTAATAAAACAAAGAAAGGAATAAGTATAAATAATTTATATAAAATTTCAATAGTCTTAAATGTTCCAATCAGTAAGTTTTTTGAGGAAGATAATGAAAAATAAAAATGAGATATTATTAAATGAATATATAATTAATAGTTCTGATTTATATGAATTAGTAAATAATAAAGATTTTGATCTTAAAACAAAATATCTAGATTTAACTAAAAAAATAAATCCAAAAAGTAAACTAATTCATAAGAATAATATAACATTACTTGAACTAATTATATTTAATATAGATAATTATATTTCATTTTTAAAACAAAATCTAATGATTAATCAACTTGAAATAAGATATATAGCATACTTAACTATATATGAAAATAATTACCTATTTGAAGAAAAATATTATTATGACAATATAGAATATTTTAATAACTTGTTTAAAAAAATATTAATGAGTAAATATAATAAAAATGTTAATATCTTGTTAAAATATAAAAATATCAATATATATGATTATGATACACTATTAGAAAAAATAAACAAAAATAAAAATAGAGCATATATATATTTTGAAGATATAAATCAAAATAATGCTCTATATTATTTAAATATTTATGAATATAATGATTCTATTTAACAAATATATCATTGGCACTCTTATAACAGAAAGTAACTCTATTAGTTCCTTTCTTTTTTTCTTTAATTAAATAACCTTTCTCAACTAATTTATTTAATACTTTATTAACAGAATTAATATGTAGATTACAATCATTAACAATATCAGCAGTAGTAAAAACAATTCTTCTAAGAATTTCTGGATATACCTTATAAATAGTACTACCACCTATTTCAGTTTTAAATTCTTCTAAATCTCTTTTATATAATTTATTTAACTTTTTAATCTTTTTAATATTTAAATTACATTGTTCAATAATACATTGAAGCATAAATTTAACAAAATGCATAACATCATTATCTTCTGTACTAAGCATAGTAAAATATGTATTTCTTAAATTATCCATACTTTCACTAATAAATAATATTGGAGGTTCATTCTTATAAAATGAATATTGTATTGGAATAATTATTCTACCCATCTTACCATTATTAGACATATATGGATGTATCTTTTCAAACTGATAATGAGTTAAAATAGTACTAATAAATGATTCATCAGTTTTAGAATTAATATAATCACATAAATTCTTCATAAGTGAATTAAGTTCAGTATGAACTGGTGGTATAAACGATACACTAGATCCAGCTATACCTGGTTTTAATAAATAAGTCTGAGTTTTTCTCAAATGCCCACTACCCTTAGTAGAATTATCTTTTTTAAGACCAGTTAACAATGTTTTATTGATTTTATTAAATACATCTACTGAAAAACCATTTTTATTACTAGCTGTCAAACCAACTAATAAACTTTTTCTAATATTAGTATATAAAATAGAAGTATTACTTTTATTCATATATGTCATATAAAACATATCTTCTTTGTTAACTTTAGCATTATCAATCTTAAATGAATAAAATATATCATTAATAAATGCATTTTCTAAAAAACACTTATAATCATAAGACATATTCTTTAAATACCCTTTATATTCTCCATAAGCTTCTTTAGCTTCACATAATAAATTTAAAATATCATTTGGTATATTAATTTCATAAGGTAATTTCTTAGCTTTATATGGTTCCATAATCATATCCTCCTAACAAAATATTAACACAATTTCAAATAAAAATATACATATTTAATTAAAAATATGTATATTAATTAATAAACTTTAGGAAAATCCATTAAACCTTCTGTCTTTCCTTCTCTCCAATATATTTTGTTATCTTTAACTTCAAAACTATAAGTTACTTTATATTTATAATCATCATCACTTTTTTGATAATAAAATACAAGTTCAGACATACCATCATTATTACTCTCAAATACAAAAGATGTATCATCATGACTTACTTCTTTTAAACTATCGTTATTTATTTCATAAGTCCAATCTTTACTTTCATCAAGTTCTTTATAATCAATCGTGACAGTATCTTCAAATACACTTAATAGTTTATCATCAAGTTTTGGTTCATAAAACATAATACCAACAAGTCCTACAATAGTTAAAACAAATATAATTACAAATCTCATTAACACTCCTTAATAAACAAAAAGCAACCAGTCCTGATAAAACTTGATTG
>CAKOKV010000044.1 GCA_934095805.1 uncultured Bacilli bacterium
ATTTTGAGTTTTTCTTTCTCAACGATATATCATTCGTCCTTAGTAGATAAGTATTCTATTTCTTAAATTAATAAGACTATTTATTATTTATATATAATAAGTAATATTAATTTATAAATAAGATAGATACATAAATTTATAATAAATTAATATTATAAATAAACATATAATTGAAATATAAATTTTAATATACCAAATATAAATAATGAAATAAATATAGAATTTTTTCACTAAAATAATTTAGATTATATTTTATTATATAATATATAAATAATTAAATTTAAATACCACTAATAATTTATATAACCAATTATCTATTGGACAATATTATTATATGAATATTATTATCAAATGTCAATACTTTTTTAAAAAAAATTAAAAAAATTGCAAAAATGCAATTTTTATTATTTATCATGTAATAAATTACTTTTGTCACTATAAGATGTATGCAATAATTTAAAGCTCTTTTCACTTAAAGGTTTATTTAAAAATTCCTTATATAAAATCTTTAATTCTTTATTATCATGAGCACATCTAATAGCTCTATTTGAATCTATTGACTCGATTCCTTTAGATCTTTCTTCTCTTATTTTATCAAGTTTAGGTATTGCACAAAGTGGTTGACCACCTCCGCCAATACATCCGCCTTTACAATTCATTACTTCTATAAAATGAAATTTTTTATAATAATCATTTTCAAGTAGTTTTTCCAAATTTTCCATTTGTTGAACAACTGCAACTCTAAGTCTATACTTGCCTATCATAACAGTAGCTTCTTTTATTCCTTCAAATCCACGAAGTTCATCAAAAACAAGTTCATCTTTTTTCATATTATGTTTTGTCATAATTCTATATAGTGTTCTTATGACTGATTCACAAACACCACCAGAATTTCCAAATAAAACTCCGCCTCCACTACTTTCACCCATCATTTTATCAAATGGAGTATCTGATAAATTAGCTAGATTTATATCATCTTCTTTTAACATTATTCCAAGTTCACTTGTTGTGATTACATAATCTATATTTGGAGTATATTCTCTTGCTTCCATCTTTTTAGATGTACAAGGTGTTATAGCCACCGTAACTATCTTAGATGGATCAATGCCTCTTTTCTCACAAAAATATGATTTTATAATTGCACACTGCATTCCAATTGGACTTTTACAAGTTGATAAGTTAGATAATATTTCAGGATGATACACTTCAGCATATTTTACCCAAGCAGGACAACAACTAGTAAATTGTGGTATTGGACCTTTATTTGTTAATCTTGCAGCAAACTCAGCAACTTCCTCTAAAATAGTTAAATCAGCTCCAAATGCTGTATCAAAAACATAATCAAATCCAGATTTCTTTAAAGCTGTAACTATCTTACCTTCTGCATTTACACCAGCTTCCATATTAAAACATTCACCAATAGCAACTCTAACAGCTGGAGCTATAATTGCTATAACAATTTTATCATTAGAATTAATAATATCTTTTACATCTCTAAATGAATATTTTGGTATCATAGCACCAGTTGGACAATTCAAGATACATTGACCGCAACCAATACAAATAGGTTCCCTACACTTATTTAAATCATATCTTAAATTAACAATATTTTCACAAGTCTTCTTACATTGACCACAATTAATACATTTTTCAGGTATTCTACCAATTGCATGATTATTAGAACTAACTCTTACTTTTTTATCTTCTTCTTTATCATTGATTATTTTATCCACTTTAACTTCTAATGCTGCATCAACCACTGAATCAATAATTGCATCTAATGCACTAGAACTAGCAGTTTCATCTCTCTCTTCAAACTCCCTGGCACCACACATAGGGCAAACATAGTCATCAGATATTTTATCTACCGATACTAAATATCCACATAACTTACAAATATATTTTCCCATACTGCCTCCTTTTTAATAAAATAATTATATCATACTTTTAGTATTTTTATTTGTTTTATTAATTTCAAAGTAAAAAGTGGTTCCTTTATTAACTTTACTATCAACACCATATTTATAATTATGACTATCAAGTATAGTTTTTACAATAGATAATCCAAGTCCAGTACCAACAGCATTTCTTTTATGTTTTTTCTCATTATGATAGTACTTATTCCAAATATATTTAATATCTTCCTTTTTTATACCTTTTCCAGTATCTCTTATCTTAACAATAACTTTTTTCTTCTCATTAACAATATCAATATAAACAGTTTTATCATCACCAGTATAATTAATCGCATTATTAATTAAATTATATATAACTTGTTCAATTCTCTTCTTATCCCCCATTACCATAATAGATTCTTCATTTTCATAAACAAATTGATATCCTTCTGAATCTATAAGTATATAATATCTTTTAATAACATCTCTAATTAATTTGTCTAAATCAAATTCCTCTATTTTAAGTTCATAAGTATTAGATTGTAGCTTAGATAAATCCAATATATCACTAACAAGTATATTTAATCTATCAGTTTCTTCAATTATTATATTTAAATTTTCATTTCTTTTTTGAACTGACATATTTTCAAAATCTTTTATCATTTCAGCATAAGCTTTAATCATTGTAAGCGGTGTTTTTAAATCATGACCTACATTAGCAAGTAAATCTCTTCTTAATTCATCTGTTTTAGATAATTCATTTTTAGCAAGGTCGAATGTAGAAGCAAGTTCTCTTATCTCTTCTATTTTACTATCAGTAGAAAATTTAACATTAAAGTTACCCTCAGCAAGTTTTCTTGCTTGTGAACTTAAATCTACAATTGGTTTTGAAATAAGTCTTGATATAAAATAACCTATTATTAATGAAATAGAAAATATAATTATAGATATATATAAGAATTGACTTTTTAAAAGTCTAATTGAAGCATCAAGAGGTTGTATAGATGAATTTAAAAATATATAAATATCATCATTATATTTTAATGCTTTAACTAATGTTTTATTATTAAATCTTTTATTATTAAATATTGTAGTAGATTCAGTTTTACCACTTTCAACAAAAGATTTAACATATTCTGTACCAGTTTTCGAATCTCCAATTAAACAACCTTGATTATACATATTAGAAATTATATTAATATTACCATTATGATAAACAGAAATACATATTCCATATTCATAAGCAATATCTTCAAGTTTATAAATATCAAGATCATTAGTCGTTTTTAAATTACTAACCACATCATTTAATTGATTAGTTTTATAAATTTCATAAAAATAATTTAAAAGAAGTATCTGCATAAAAAAAAGAAATAGTAAAATAAAGCATGAAAATCCCATAAGAAATGCCCATACTATATGTCTAATTTTACTATTCTTTAATTTCAAATTTATACCCCATTCCTCTAACAGTAGTTATTAAATCTCTATACTCCTTTAAATTATTCCTAAGCATTTTTATATGTGTATCTATTGTTCTATCATTACCTAGATAATCATAATTCCATACATTATTTAAAAGTTGTTCTCTTGATAAAGCAATACCTTTATTACTTATAAAATATACAAGTAAATCATATTCTTTTGGTGTTAACATAAGTTCTTTATCTTTAATATACACAGCATGTCCTAAATAATCTACCTTTAAATCTTTATAAACAAAAGTATTTTCTTCACCTTTATATCTTTTTAATATTGCATTTATTCTAGCCATTAATTCTTTTGGACTAAATGGTTTAGTCATATAATCATCTATTCCTAAATCAAATCCAGCTAATACATCATATTCCTCACTTCTTGCTGATAACATTATAGTTGGAGTATTATATCTTTTCTTAATTTCTTTATAAGCTGTAAAACCATCCATTTTAGGCATCATTATATCCATTATTATAAAATCAGCATCTCCGGCTTTTTCAAGTGCTTCCACACCATTTTCAGCTTCTATAACATCATATTTATTTTCAAAACAATACTCTTTAATAACATCTCTAATTAATTTTTCATCATCAACTATTAATACTTTCACTACTACCACCTCATATAAAAATATAATATCATATTGTGAAAAAATAGTGAAAAAAATATGTATTATATATAAAAATTAATAATACATATTACAATTAAACCCATTACATTTAATTTTATACTTATCTACAATTTTCTTGTTTTTAACAACATATACTATTGGATAGACATCATTAAAATCATTACCAAGTTTACTTAGATTATTATAATCTTTACTATTTAATGATGAAGAATCTATATAATAAACATTACTATCAAAATTAATCCATTTTTCAATTATATCTAAACTAAGAGCACATTCAACAGTACTACAAGAGTTCCCCATAAATATAATCTTAGAATATTCATCACTATTATATATTTCATTTATTTTATTAGTATTTATCTTTATTAAATTTAATACTGTATTTTTAGACTTTTTATATTCACCAATACTCATATTAAAATACTTATTAAATTCATGATTTATACTATCAAGATTAGATAAATAAAAATAATTATCATTTTTATCAATATTAAGAATTATATAATCATCATTAATTTCTTTAACATAAATACTTTTATTACAATTTAATTTAATTTCTTTTTTCTTAGAATTATAATTATATCTAGTACATTTGTCAAATGAATCACTTTCATTATTATTAGTAGGCATTATATAAGAAAAACTATCACTACTTATATTTATCACATCATAATAACCAGTTCTATAATCATATTTATACCAATTTTTATTAAATATTTTTTCATCTAAAGACCTATCATTAAATATATATAATAATGATATTGATATTAAAACAATAAATAAACCAACAATTACTATTACCCTATTATTTTTCATACTATAATGATAACAAAAAACAAGTAACTTTTCAATTACTTGTTAGTATTAGCATAATAATTAAACTCACTAATTTCTTTTGATACTGCATCTAAATCATCAGCATCACTTTCGTCTTCTAATACTTCATCAATCATAAATATCAATTCATCTATTGATGAACATTTATTAGGATCAATTGAATATTTTAATAAAACACTATATTGATAGTCAGAAAGAAATATTCCTTTTTTGATCTCTTTATGCATATATTTTTCATCAAATAAATCATCTATATTTACTTCATCACCATTTATTTTCATAGTTTCTCCTAAGAAAAAAATCACTATTAATCAGTGATTCCATATTTGTCTTTGAATTTTTGTACATTTCCAGTCTTAACAGTTTTGAATTTTCCTGTATAGAATGAATGGCATTTGTTGCATGATTCTAATTGAATTTCATCTTTTGTTGATTTAACTTCGAATTCATTACCACATGCACATTTAACTTTACATACCTTTTGTACTGGATGTATTCCCTTTTTCATATCTATCCTCCTCGCCATAACTTATAAACAGTTATAGAAATAACTTCACGATGTATTATACATAAGTTTAATAAGAAAATCAAGTATAATTAATCATTTTGAAGCAATTTTACAGATTTATATAGATTATAATTACCATCATTTGATAGTTTAAATGTTTTAAAACTAGAAATATTTTCATTATTTTTTATTAAATCAAACATATTTATATAATTATAATTTTTATATAATTGGTTCAAATTATCATTTTCTTTATTAATACAATAATTACCTATAATAATAATTTTAGCTGTTGATATCTTGTTAATAACATTAATTAAATTATTCAAATCATCATATATTTTTCTATCATATTCCTTTAAAATACTATCAGATTTATTACATTTATTAAAATATTCTTCGTTATTAGCATTTAAAATAATAATATTAGACTTTGATATCAATTGATTTAAATACAATTTTTTATTTTTAGTAACTATATATTTATTATTTTTTATATCATTGAGAATATCTTTATAATTGTTTTTATCAAAAGTAAATAATTCATTAAAAAACACAACATTATCTTTTAAATCATCATATAAATATTTATCATATGTTTTATATTCATTAGTAGTCAAATGATTATCTCCCAGTATTAAAACAGATTTTCTATTTGTAAGTGTTACATCATAAATAATAAATGAGAAAATTAAAGCCAAGAAAAAAATAACGAGTATTTTTATTTTCATAAGATTCACCTATTAAATATTACTCAGTTATTTCTATTTTAGCACCAACATTTTTTAATTTGTTAATTAAATCTCCATATCCTCTTAAAATATATTCTGAATTATCTATATTACTTATGCCATCTGCAATTAAAGCAGCTATTAATAGTGATGCTCCACCTCTTAAATCTGTAGCTACCACATCAGTCCCTTTTAATTTAACTGGTCCATTTATTTCTAATTTATGATCAGATAATATTTTAGTATCAGCACCCATTTTATTTAATTCAATTGTATTTTTAAATCTATTTTCATATATTGTTTCTTCTATCATAGATTTACCATTTGCTTGTGTTAATAAAGCAGTTATTGGTTGTTGCAAATCAGTTGGAAAACCAGGAAAAGCAAGAGTTTTTATTTTAGCTGGTTTTAACTTATTACATTTAGATATTATAAGAGTATCACCTTCGATTTCATAATGAACTCCAATCTCTTTTAATTTTATTAATAAAGCTTCAATATGTTCTTTTATAATACCTTTTATTTTAAGATTTTCACCCAAAGCAGCTCCTATTATTATATAAGTTCCACTTTCTATTCTATCTGGAAATACTTCAATTACACCTTCACCAAGAGGACATTTTCCTTCAATTTCTATTCGCTTAGTACCTGCTCCTCTTATTTTAGCTCCCATATTAATCAAAAATGAAGCTACATTAACTATTTCAGGTTCCATTGCTGCATTCTCAATAACAGTTGTACCCTCAGCACCAATAGCAGCAAACATTATATTAATAGTTGCACCAACACTCGGAAAATCAAAATATATTTTTTTACCAACTAATTTATCAGCAGTAATAATATATCTATTTTTTATTATTTCTACATTAGCACCTAACTCTTCAAATCCTTTTATATGAATATCAATAGGTCTAGCTCCAATATTACATCCACCAGGGAAAGATATCTCAACTCTACCAAATCTAGCAAGTAAAATACCCATAAAATAATATGAAGCTCTCATTTGTACACTCAAATCTTCTGGTATTGGTTTGTTCATAACATTAGTAGAATCTATATATAGTGCATCATTTTTATGTTCAACTTTACAGTTTAATAATTCCATTATTTTAATTAAATATTCTATATCACTAATCTCAGGAACATTATAGATAACAGTTTTACCCTTAGATAATATTGCCATTGGAACAAGTGCAACTGCACTGTTTTTAGCACCACTAATTTTAACTTCTCCACTAAGAGGTTTATTACCACTTATAGTTATTCTTGTCATAAAAATCAATAACCTTTCTAATTAATAATATACTATTAATCAAGGTTTTAATCAATGAATTGTACATTTTATAAAAAAATATTTACATTAAAATAGTTTTTTAAAGAATTCTAATATCTTAAAATCATATTTTATCTCTTCATCAAAATTATCATCTATCATACACAAAGGAGGATATAAAATACACCAATAATTA
>CAKOKV010000045.1 GCA_934095805.1 uncultured Bacilli bacterium
AATGTTTAAGTAATTGATGATGTAGATGTTCTTTATCAGCATGATCAATACTTTGTCCTTTTAATTTTCTTCTTATTATAGCAAATAATGTATCCATAATTGGAATTGCAAGTATTAACATTGGAATAATAAGTGAAGTTAATGTAGTTGTTTTAAATCCAAGTAAGAATATAACAGCAATCATAAAGCCTAAGAATGTACTTCCCGCATCACCTTGATATATTCTAGCTGGTGGAAAATTATGTACTAAATATCCAAGTGTTGATCCTAACATAATTAAAGATAAAATTACATCTAAACCACCAAATTTATTTAATATAAATCCAATAACAGCAATTGTTAAAAAATATATAGAACTAATTCCAGCACAAAGCCCATCTAAACCATCAATTAAATTAATAGCATTTATTGTAGCTACAATAACAAGTATAGATAATAATTCACTTAAAAGTGGTACTGTATTAAATTTAATTGTTATTCCAAATAAAGTAACCTTTGTAAGCTCAAGTCCACCATAAAATACAACAATAGCAGCAACTATTAATTGAACAATAACCTTATATTTATTAGGCATAGGTGTCTCACTCTTAGTCATATCATCAAATAAACCTAAAAGCATAATCAAAAAAGAACCTATTAAAACTGCAATCATAAGATTATTCTTAGGTGCAAAAATCATATATCCTAATAAAAATGCAAAGAATATTCCAAGACCTCCAAGTAATGGAACTGGTTTCTTATGAATCTTTCTAGGATCATTTGGTATATCTAATATTTTTAAAAATATAGCAACCTTCTTCATTATCTGAACAAATATTAATGAAGATAAAAAACATACTGAAACAATTAAAAATATATTATAACCATTAACTTCAAAATTCATATATTTCAACTCCCTAATAATTATTATAAACTAATAAAGACATTTTTTTCAATAAATTTAATAAAATACTAAAAGAATTGTACTAAAAAAAGAAAAATGATAAAATAACATTATAAGGAGAATAAATATGAAAGAAAAAAAGAAAACAACAATAATGACAATATTATTAGTTATTGCATTAATAGTCATAATCTTTTTGGGAGTAATTATATTTAAATTCAATAATGAAAGCAAAAACAATAATAATAACAATAACAATAAATCAACAACTACAACAAAGAACATTACTAATGAACCAACAGAAGAAGAACTAAGAAAAATAATCTCAGAATTTCTTATTATTGATGGTGAAGGACATACAGATGGAATTTTAAATTATTTAAATATTGGATACGATGAAAGTAAAGAAGTATATGATGAAAAAAGTGATCTTGTCATAACTAATGTTAAATATGATGACTTTAAAAATAAAATGCTAAACTATATGACAGAAGATTATTTTAATAAAGAATATGGTGACAAATATATAAAAGATGAAAATGGCTACATTAGAAAAGGACAAGGTGGCGGTGAATATCCTGAATATAAAATAAATAAGATCACAAAAACTGAAAATTTATCTTACACTGTTGATGTAACAGCAACTGATTACAACAACGAATCTAACGACGAAATATATGAATTTACCTTTAAAAAATACAATAATAAATTAGTTGTTGATACATTTAAAGAAAGAAATTAACTTTTTAAACTAAATAATCAAAAATTATTTAGTTTTTTATGTGTAAAATTCCCCTATTTATAATGAAAAATATGTAGAATTTTGTTATAATTATTAATAATGAGAATGATAAGGAGTATATATGAATAAGAAGAAGATTTTATTTACATTATTAATTACACTATTCTTATTTGTACCATTAAATATAAAAGCAAGCTTTGCAGCTGAAATAAAAGGAAGTTCAGTTAGAATTAGAAAAGAACATAATGCAAATAGTGATAATTCAATAATAGCAACAGTTAATGCAGGTACATCAATAACAGTAGTAGATAAAACATTATATGAAGGAAGTGGTTGCTCAAATAAATGGTATAAAATAATTTATAAAGAGCAAGAAGCTTATGTTTGTAGTAAATATGTTAATTTTATAGATAATACTTTTACAGGAATAAATGTAATTGATTGGACAGCAAGAGTCAATGCTAATAATGTTGCAGTAAGAAATAAAGCAGCAACAAATGGTTCTCTTCTTGATACTTTAACTCTTGGAGCAAATGTAACAATATTAAATACAGTATCAGGAAGTACAAGTGGTTGTTCTGGTGGTAAATGGCATCAAATATCTTATTATGGAAATAAAACTGGTTATATATGTAAAAATTATGTTACTGAAAAAAAAGATACAATTTTAGAAGATGCTGAATATGCTAAAACACTAAAATCAGCTGGTTTTCCAGATAGCTATATTCCCTATTTAACATACTTACATAATAAATATCCAAACTGGCAATTTAAACCAGGTATTACAAAAAAAAGATTTGCTTCTTCAGTAAGTGGTGAAGAAGGCAAAAATTATATGCAAACAAAAAATGATAACTATAGAACATCTAGTAAACCTGCAGAAGGTTCAAGTTGGTTTAAAGTAAATTCAGGAGTAATTGCATTTTATCTTGATCCAAGAAACTGGCTTACAGAAGAAAGAATATTTATGTTTGAAGATTTAAATTACGATCAAACATTAGAAAAAGAATATCCAGCACTTATAAAATCAGTATTTAGTGGCGGAAAACTAGCAGATGATAAATATACTGTTCCAATGTTTAATGCAGCGAAAAGTCATAAAATCAGTCCATTACATATTGCAACAAGAATAAGACTAGAAGTTGGACCAAATGGAAGTGATTCAACAAATGGAACAAAATTCACTTGGAAAGGTAAAACTTATAGTGGATATTACAACTTCTTCAATATTGGTGCCTATGAAACAACAATAGATGGTGTTAAATATTCTGCAATAACAAGAGGTCTTGCCTATGCTGCTAAATTAATAAATAGAGATGGTAATAAATGGAATAACATTGAAACTTCAATATTAGAAGGAAGTAGTCTTCTAGCAAAAGGATATGTAAATGCAGGACAAGGTACATTATACTATCAAAAATTTAATGTTGGGCCAAATGCTTATTACGATAAATATACTCATCAATATCAAACAAACATACAAGCACCAGCAACAGAAGGAAATAAAACTTACGATGCTTTAAAAAAAGCAAATCAATTAAATCAAAAATTTACATTTGAAATCCCTGTATATTTAGATATGCCTGAATATACTTCTCTTCCTAAAAGTGGAGATGTGAATAATAACTTAAAAATACTTGAAGTTGAAGGATATCATATAACTCCAACATTTGATGAAGATGTACTAACTTATGAAACATACATTCCAAACACAGTAAATGAAGTTAATATAAAAGCTACAACACAAAGTTCAAAAGCAAGTATTTCTGGTACTGGAAAATATGAACTTAAAGATAAAGAAACAGATATAACAATAACAGTATTATCTGAAACACAAGAAGAAAAGAAATATGTAGTAACAATTATTAGAGTTGAAGATAATACAACAGTAAATGATGCACTTCAAAATTCAGGACTTACTAGTGATGAAGATTATATAGTAAAAATTAAAAATAAAACAAATGTAAGTCTTATAAAAGATAAACTATTATCAGCAAAAGCTCTATCAATATCAATAACAGATAGTAATAATAAAGAATTAACAGATAAGTCATATATAACAACTGGTACAAAAATAAAAATAGTAACAGCTATGGAAACAAAAAGTTTCACAATGATTGTAAATGGTGACCTATCAGGAGATGGAGCCATTACAATATTAGATTTACTACAAATACAAAAATATTTACTAGGAGATAAAAAACTAACAAAAGAAGCTTCTCTAGCTGCTGATACATCAGGAGATGGAAAAGTAACAATATTAGATTTATTACAAGTACAAAAATATTTACTAGGAGATAAAGAACTATAAGGAGGATAAAATGAATAAAAAAATAAACAGATTATTTATAATAATGTTTACCCTACTACTTTTATTCACAAGTATAAGTAAAGTATCTGCTGCTTCCGCATCAATACAAGTGTCATCAAGCACAAACAGAATAGTCGTAGGTAAAACATTCACAGTTAATGTTAAAGTATCATCATCAAATACAATAGGTACTTGGGAATGGACAATGAGCTATGATACTAAAAAATTAAAATTAGTATCTGGTCCATCAACAGTAAAAGATTATGGTGATAGTAAAATCAAATCAAAAACATATACATATAAATTTAAAGCTATCGCAACAGGTAATGCATCAGTAACAGTTAAATCAGCCGCAGTATATGACTATAAAACTGAAAAAACAATGTCACTTACAAAAGGTACTAAAAATATAAATATAATAACTCAAGCACAACTAGAAGCTTCATATTCAAAAAATAATAATTTAAAAAGCTTATCAATTGATGGATTAAAACTATCTCCTACTTTCAATAAGAATACAACTGAATATAAAGCAGAAGCAGGTTCAAATACAGAAAAAATAAAAGTAACCGCTACTAAAGAAGACTCAAAAGCAAGTATTTCTGGAACAGGAGAACATTCTGTAACTGAAGGAGATAATAAAATAAAAGTATCAGTAACAGCTGAAAATGGAAGTACAAAAACATATACAATAATAGTTACAGTGAAAGATCCGAATCCAATAACAGTAAAAATAAACGATAACGAATATACAGTTGTTAAAAGAGAAAGTAAACTAGAAGCTCCTAAAAACTTTGAAAAAACGACAGTAACAATAAATGATCAAAATATCCCAGGATTCTATAATGAAACAAATGATTTCACATTAGTTGGTTTAAAAGATACAGAAGGAAATATAAACTTATTCATTTATGATAAAGAAAATAATGAATATAAGCCTTATAGTGAAACAATACTAAATCAAAGTAAAATATACCCTCTTCCACTTGATAAAGAAATAAAAGGATATACTAAATCAACAATAACAATAAATAATATAGAATTTGAAGCATATGAAAATGATAATAAAGAATTCTATATAATACATGCTAAAGATTTAGAAACAGGAAAAGATAACTACTTTACTTATGATAAAATAAATAATACAATAATTAGGTTCCACGAAGAAGAACAAAAACAAGATGAATTAAAAGAATGCAATGATAAGAATCAGGAATATCAAAAAATGTTAATGCTACTTTTTGGTGAAACAATTATTATATTTATAATATTAATATGTATACTTATATCAAAAATAAGTAAAACTAAAAAAAGAAAGAAACAAAGACAATTAATGTTGTTAAAACAACAAGAAGAACAAAAGAAATTAGAAGAAGCTAAAAAGTTAGAAGAAGAAAAGAAGAAAAAAACAGAAATAAAAGACGATAAAGAAGAAACTATAGAAAATAAACCTGAAGATAATAAAACTGAAAAAAAGAAAAAGAAGAACAAAAAATAAGAAAGAAGTGTTACTAAATGAAAAAAAGAAAAATACTAAAAGCAATGTTAACATTAATAATTATGATATGTTCCCTATTCTCTATTGGATATTTAGCATATTCTCTTACACTATATGAAGGTATTGAAACATTTTATAGAATATATGGAACTATAATATTAATTTATTTCTTCTTACTACTCAGTTACTTAGAATTAAGTAGTATCAAAAAGAAAGGTTTTAAATCCTTTCTTATCCCAGCAATTATAAGTATAATATTTATATCTGCTGAATTATATGGTTCATATTATTTAAAAAAGATTTATAAATCAATGAACTATACAGATAATTCAAATATCAAATATACTGCATTAGTTACATATGATAAATCTTTAAATAATGAAAAAGATTTAAAGAAGAAAAAAATAGGTATTGCTAGTGATGGTAAAGAAGAAGGATATGAATTACCTCAAGAAAAAATAAAAGAATTAAAACTTGAAGATAACAATGAAATAAAAACATATAATTCAACAATAGAATTACTATATGCACTTAAAAATAATGAAATAGATGCAGCATTTTTTACAGCAAACTATGCTGATATGTTTTATTCACTAGAAGGTTATGAAAATATCAAAGAAGAAACAAAAGTAATATATACAGCAGAAAAAGAATATAAAGTAAGTAATTATGATGATATTAAAGGAACAGAAGCATCACTTACAAAACCATTTACAATGTTATTAATAGGTGTTGATTCATCAAAAGATGGAGTTACATCAGGATATAATGGAGATGTATTATTATTAGTAACATTTAATCCAAATACATTAAGAGCTACTATTACATCTGTACCAAGAGATACTTATTTAAAAACAGCTTGTTCAAATGGAAGCTATAGAAGAATAAATACAACAACTTGGGGAAGCTCAGCATCATGTGCAGTTAAAACAATGGAAAAACTTTTCGGAGTTGATATTGATTATTATGCTAAAATCAACTTTAAAGGAGTTGTTCAACTTGTAGATGCTGTTGGTGGAATTGATGTAGATGTACCTTATTCTTTCTGTGAACAAAACAGTTCAAGAACATGGGGAAATAAAACTATATTTGTAGAAAAAGGAAAACAACATTTAAATGGTGAACAAGCATTAGCATTATCAAGAAATAGACATAGTGCTAAAGATAGCAAAGCAATGAAGAAACACTGCCCTACTTGGACAGAAGGAAAAAGAAATGATTTTACAAGAGGAAAAAATCAAATCAAAGTTATACTTGGTATAGTAAATGCTGCTACAAAAAAACTTACTAATCCAGATGAAGCAATAAATATATTAAACTCAATAAAATCAAATTTCCAAACAAATATAACAAATAAAGATATATTATCACTTTATAACTTAGGTAAATCATTAGTAATAAGTGATAGTACTAATTTAGTAAATGTTGAAAGAATGCAACTTAAAACATATGGTGTATGGAAAAAAGTATATGAACCAGCATCAAAGAGTTATCCAGCTGTTGAAATACCATACGATGGAAGCATTAAAGACATCAAAAAAGCAATAAATATTAATCTAGGTAAAACTAAACCTACTCTTATAAAAAAAGCTTCATTTGACTTAAATAAGCCTTATGAAAGTACATTAATTGGTAATGGTAAATATACTCAATCAACAATCGCAACACTCGCAGATGTATCAAAATATACAGTAAGTGAACTAAAAAGTTATGCTTCTAAATATTCATTAAAATTATCATTTATAGATGTAGATACAAATAAAACAATATCAATAGATGACTATACAAATTATAGATTCTATAGCCAAAAAGAACATACAAAAATAATACTAGATCAATTAAGTACACTTACAATATATGTTAAAAAGAAAACAGTAACACCAATTACTACACCTAGTGAAAACACAGATAATAATACAAATTAAGATTCGAAAGAATCTTTTTTTATTCATAAAAAAAGAATTCTTAATCTTAAGAATTCTCAGTTAAACTACATCTTTCATTAATTAATACAATTAAATCATCATATCTTTCATATTTATTAGTAAACATA
>CAKOKV010000046.1 GCA_934095805.1 uncultured Bacilli bacterium
CTTTAAAACAGGTTATACTGATAAAACTGGTTATTGTTTAACAGCAACAATGAATAAAAATAATATGAGACTTATTAGTGTTGTTATGAAAAGTAATTCTAAAGATGATAGAAGTAGTGATATGATTGGTATGATGGAATATGGATATAGTATGTATGGTAGTGAAACAATATTAAAGAAAGATGAATATTCTGGAGTAATAAATATAAAAGGTAGTGAAAAAAACAACATTTTTTAAAATATTTTTTAATAATTTAAAAGATATTATTACGGGACATGTTAAAGAAAGTTAATGAATGAAATACCTTTATTATAAGGTGTTTTTTTATTTGATTTATGATATGATTAAGATAATTATTAATAAAAGAGGTTGTTTATGAAAAAAGTAAAATTGATTGTTTTGATGTTAATTATCATAAACAAGGAATTGGAAGAAAACTTTATAATATGGTATTAGAATTAAATGATAAAAATCATTTTACTGTTAATTCTTTACCATATGCTCATGAAGTTTATAAACATTTAGGTTTTGAAGATACTGATTCTGAACAATGTATAAAAGGTTTAAAATTTTTCCTTATGAAAAAATAATTAATTTTTAGTTTATTAAATTGGAGGATAAATATGGCGACAATTGAAGATTTTATAAAATTAGATATAAGAGTTGGAACTATAATAGAAGCAAAAGTTTTTGAAAAGGCTAAAAGACCAGCATATCAATTAAAAATTGATTTTGGAGATGAAATAGGAATAAAAAAATCATCTGCTCAAATAACAGATGTTTATAAAATAGAAGATATAATTGGAAAACAGATACTTGCAGTAGTTAATTTTCCACCAAGACAAATTGCAGATTTTATGTCAGAAGTATTAGTACTTGGAACATATAGTAAGCAAGGTGTTGTTTTAATAACACCTGATAATAAAGTTGAAAATGGAGATAAGTTAGGTTAATAAATAAGCAGTTATATTTTATGTATAACTGTTTTCATATTATAATAATGATTTTTGGTTGGAAACAAATGGAAGAAGTGATAGTTGATTCTACTATTGCGATATCTGGTTATGATGTTTTAAAGAATATGTGTAATGCTTTTTATGATTATTCAACTAACAATAAAGGAGTATTTGAAGCAATGCTATGGTATAACAAATATGAAAATGTTGAAAAGATAAGGCTACAATGAGATTATTTGATATAATTTTTGAAATTATGAAACCTTTAGATATTACTGATGATAATATAAATTATATTATAAGAACATTAAGATCATTTTTAGAAGGTTTTGCTTTACTTGTAAACAATAATTCTTTTGGTAGCCCTATATCAATTAAAGACAGTTTTGAAATAAAAATAAAATGATTTATTAGTAATATGATAAATTGTTTTTTTATGTTATAATTTATTATAGAAAGGAGTATAGGTTATGGTTGAAAAATTAAATAAGTTTTTATATTCTTCTATTATAATATCAATATTGATGTTTGTACTTGGTATGATGTTTATTATATTTCCACAAATGTCATTTGAAACTATTACATATATTTTATCAGTAGTTTTAATAATTAATGGTATTTATTTTATAGTAGAGAAAGAAGATAGTTTCTTCTTTTCAGGATTTTTAACTCTTGGTATTATTCAAATTTTAATTGGTTTAATATTAATATTAAATCCAATGTTAATGAAAACTTTATTTCCAATATTTGTTGGTATAGTTATGGTAACTAAATCTACTTTAGATTTTAGAATATCATTATCATTAAAGAAATATGGTTATAAGAATTGGCTATCTATATTTATTTTCTCAGTTATTTCTATTATATGTGGTTTAATAATTATAGTAAAACCAACTACTATAGGAACTGTGGCTATTACTACTTATTTAGGTTTAATTTTATCTATATATGCAATTTCTAATATTATAGATAGTATTATATTTATTAAAAATATTAAAGAAATAACTAAATTATTTAAAAAATAATTTATATTTTACTGCATTATATATGCAGTTTTTTTATGTACTTATTTAATTTTATTATGTATAATATTATTAATAGATGGAGGAAATATGAAATTAATAGAAGTTACTTGTCCTAAATGTAATGCTGTTATGAAAATAGATGATGCTAAAAAGGAAATGGTATGTGAATACTGTAAAAATAAAATATTAATAGATGATGAAGTTAAGAAAATTAAACATATTAATGTTGGAGAAATAGATGAAGAACAAGAATATAAGAATGCAAGTGCTTATTTAAATTTTAAAGATTATAGTAATGCTTATAATTGTTATTTGAGTTTATCTAAAAGATTTGTTGATAATCCTGTTATATGGATTGGACTTCTTAGAAGTTTAAGTGAAGATTTTACTTCTAAAAAATATAATTCTTTATATGAAAGTTATTGGAATAATTATGTTAGTATAGCAAATAAAAATGATGTTGATAAATATAAATCAGAATATGAAAAATATATTTCTAGTTTTAGTGAGTATGATAAGCAAGATTCTGTTAAAGGAAATAGTAATGAAAAAGATTATGTTGTTTTAACTGTTCTTGGTGGTATATTTGGTATTCATAAATTTGCAAGAGGAGAATATGGTAAAGGTTTCTTATATTTGTTTACAGCTGGTTTATTCTTTATTGGTTGGATTTATGATTCAATTACTGAAGTTAAAAGACATCCTGAAAGTAAAGGAAAGGCATATACTTGTTTAGGAATATGGGCTATTATTGCAGCTTTAACTTATATTGAATATAGTCCATTTGGTTCTTTATTAATAGTTATTGCTGGTATTCTTACTATGACACCTGTTTCTAGAAGAATATGGAAAAAACCAACTAAAATGAGTCTTGTTGTTAAGATAATTTTATATGTTGTAGGATTTATATTAGTTATAATAAATGCCCCAGCTTATTTTGGAAATTATAAGAGTAAAGAGATGGAAGTAATAATAGATTCAAATCAAATTAAGATTAAAGACACTGGTAAATCATTTACAGCTTATAAATATGAAATTGAAAGAAGAAAAGATTTTATATTAATTAAACCTAAAGATAGTTTATATGTATTTAGATATAGATCTTCAAAGAATGATTTATGTTTATATAAGGATAATGCTTGTGTGTATTATTTAGAAAAATAGAAGTTTTTTTAAAAAAAAAGAAGTGTTTTGTAAATTTATCTCGAATAATAATATTAGGAGGGATAGAGAGATGAAGAAGTATCTAGTATTTACAATAATACTTTTTTTATTTGGAAAAGTATATGCAGAGGACATTATATATAGTGAATGGAGTAGCGAATATCCAACTAATGTGAGTAAATTAATAATAAAAAAGGAGGATAGATATTTATGGTATAAAGAGGAAATAGGTGATATCAAATATTTAAGAGAAGAAGAGGCAACTGATAGAATTATTGATTATAATGATATGATTTTAAAAAAGAGTGAAAATACTATTATTAGACCTGAATCTTATCCTAGTAGGGAATTACATATGGGTAATAAGTATTATAGATTTAAAAGTACTGACATTGATTCTATAAAAATAGTTTTTAATAATCTTAATGTTTATGAATTAGAAATATTTATAGATGAAGTTAAATATGATTATTTGATTGATGATTATAATTTTCTTAATGATAGTGATTATGATAGTTATTTTAATATAAATGATACTTTAAATATTAAGTTTAGTGACAAAGTAGATGCGAATAAAATTAATGTTAAAATATATTGTGAATCTGATATTGATAATAATATTCGAATTAGCTTTAAGTCATATATTTATGATGTATATTATAATGATTTTAATATTGATAATGAAGTATTAAGTGTTACTGCAAGTGATATGAATACAAAGTTTACTCAGTTAATACCTGTATATAGATATACTGATAAATTATATAAAACATATAAAATTGTTAAAGAATATACTGTTGATTATTATAATGAGATGGATGGATATATTAAAGATGAAAGTACTAAGAAGACATTTTATAGGTATATTAAAAATAAATATATTATTGTTGATTATTATGGTAGGAAAGTTACTGATGAAAGTTATTGTTTAAAGAATAAATGTACTGTTAAAATACTTAGTGAGCATATAGAAGAAAATCCTAAAACAGGTGATTTTGTTCATTATAGTTTTATAGTTTTATTTATAACAATTGTCATTATTTCGTTACTATTATATATTTTTTATAAAAAAATAGTGAGTAATAAATCTAGTTTTGTCGAATCGCTTTAATAATAATAGATATTATTATATTATTTTTTCAGGAGATGAAAATGGGTATAGATATTGATTATAAAAGAGGAATACTTTTTATTAGACTACTTGGTAATTTAACTTTAAATAATATTTTTAAGTTTGAGGAAGAGGTTATACCAATAGTACTTGAGCTTACTGCTAGAAATGTTTCAATAAATTTATCTAATGTTAATTTAATTGATAACTCTTTTATTAATTCTTTTATTAAAATATCTAATATAGTAAATAGATTTAATGGTAAGGTTGTTATATGTGATATTAATAATGATATAAATGATTATATTAAAAATAGTGACTTATTTGATTATTGTTTTAGAAGTAAGAATGAGAAATTAGCAAGTGGGGTTTTTAGTATATGAGAGATATTATATATGAGCTTATAGAAGCTAATGAAGGTCTTATATATAAAATTGCTTCTAGGTATACAAAGTATTATAGTATTGAGGATTTATATCAAGTAGGATCTATTGGTATTATTAAAGCATATAAAAAATATAAAAGTGAATCTAATGCTAAGTTTAGTACTTATGCTTATAAATATGTTTTGGGTGAGATAATTGATTTTATTAGGAAAGATAGAAATATAGTTGTTAGTGAAGAATATATGGCTATATATAAGAAATATATTAAAGTTAAAGAATTATTATTGATTAAATATGAAAGAGAACCTAGTTTTAGTGAGATAGCTTCTTTTATGGAGATGAGTGAAAGTGATTTGGTTGCTGTTATTGAGACTGTTATGTTTACTAAGAGTACAGAAGTAAATGATGAATTTGTTTACGAGGGTGTTGTTGATACTAGAGAAGAAGTAGTAAATAAAATATTGATTGATAGTGAATTATCTACAATGGATGAAGAAGATAGAATACTTATAGATTATAGATATTATCAAGGATATAGTCAGAGCGAAACAGCTTCATTAATGGGAATTAGTCAAGCAAAAGTATCTAGAAATGAAAAATTAATACTTTCTAAAATAAAGAAAAATATTGCATAATAAAAGCGTAATTACTTACGCTTTTTAAATATTACTGAAAGAATAAATCCGATTAGACCAACTATAACAGCAAATATTACTGTCATAACTATTTTTGTATTTGAATTATATACTATTTCATTATCAAGAACATTAAAACTATTAATTATATTGTTTAATTCTTCATTATTAGTTAATTCTTTATTAGAACTATAAGTTAACATTATAATATATTTATCAGTTGTATAAGTGTAACCTCTTTGATAAGTATCATATCCAGTTGATTCTTTTGTTGGCCATACTGTGTCATATACTATACAGTTTCTATTGCTTATTTTTTCTTTTTTAACATTATTTACATTAACTTTAATATTATATTCTTCTAATTGTTTGTTTATTGATGATTCAATATATTCTTCATATTTTTTCATATCATCTTCAGTATATCTTAAAATATCATATCTTTGAGTATTATTTGATATTGTTATAGTTATATAATTATCATCTTTTGTCCATTTATATAGGCCTTTTTCACTTATTTCTTCTTTGTATCCATCTGGTATTTCTATTTTGAAATATTCATTTTCTAATGCTTTAATATTTATCATTCCAATAAATAACAATAATATTGTAAATATCTTTTTCATATAATCACCTAATAAATATTATAAACTATTTTTCTTGTAAATGAAATATTATATTGTTATAATTTATATTAGGAGAGTATGTATGAAGAGATTTATTAAATGTTTTATTTGTTTAACAGTTATATTATTCTTTTGTGGATGTGACAAAAATAGCAATAAACTTGTTATGGTTACTGAGTCAGGGTTTGCTCCTTATGAATATCGTAGTGGAGAAGAGATAATTGGAGTAGATGTAGATATTGCTAATGAAATAGCAAAGGAACTTGGAAAAGAATTAGTAATTAAAGATGTCGATTTTGGATCAATTATTAATGAACTTAATTCTGGTAAAGCAGATTTTGCAGCAGCTGGTATGAGCATTGATGAAGAAAGAAAAAAGAGTGTTGATTTTTCAATTGAGTATGCTACTAGTGAACAAGTGATTGTTGTTAGAAAAGGTTATGATAAAATAAAAAGTAAAGATGATTTAGAAGGAAAAACTATTTCTGTACAACTAGGTACTGTTGCTGATACATATTTAACAGATAACTTTAAAAATATTAAATTATTTAGACAAAAAAAATTCTTAGCAGCAGCAGAAGATGTTAAAGCTAATAAATCAGATTGTATTGTTATGGATAAGTTACCAGCTCTTGAACTAGTTAAGTCAAATGAAGAACTTGAAGTATTATCAGTACCATTATTTACAGATAAATATGCTATTGCTGTTAAAAAAGGAAATACAGAATTATTAAATAAAATTAATAATGTTTTGGAAAGATTAATGAAAGAGGGTAAAATAGAAGAATATATAATTAAGCATTCTTCTAATTAGAAGTTATGAGTGAATGGTTAAATAGAATATATAATGATTTTTATAGAAGTGTTATATATGATGAAAGATATAAGTTAATATTAGAAGGACTTGGTAATACTATTATCATTGCAATAGGGGCAGTAATTATTGGTATACTGTTGGGTACAATTATTTCTATTGTTAAATATACTAATAAACAAAGAGGTAAATTTAGATTACTTAATAAGATATTTGATATATATGTAAATATTATTAGAGGTACTCCAAGTGTTTTACAACTTATGATTATGTATTATATTATATTTAAAACTTCTACAGTAGATTCAGTTATAATAGGTATGATAGCATTTGGAATTAATTCTTCTGCTTATGTTGCTGAAATACTTAGAAGTGGTTTTGATAGTATTGATGATGGTCAAGTAGAAGCAGG
>CAKOKV010000047.1 GCA_934095805.1 uncultured Bacilli bacterium
GATAAAACATATGCTCGTATTGATAGGGGCAGGAAAATTCCTGGATACTTTACTGGTGGAAAATAGATTATAATAAGAATAAGTTTAACAAATGTTAAACTTTTCTTTATTTAGGATACAAAATATAGTAAAATAATTAAAGGGTGAGGATATGAAAAAAAGAGCAATATTAATAGATGGTAATAACTTATTATTTAGAAGTTATTATGCAACTGCATATAATGGAAATTTAATGAAGAATAGTAAAGGTTTTCCTACTAATGCTTTATTTGGATTTGTAAATATGTTAAATAAAATTATTAACGAAGAGAAACCTGAATATATAATGGTTGCTTTTGATAAAGGACATAATTTTAGAAAAGATTTATGTGATACATATAAGGATGGTAGAATTGAAACACCACATGATTTAAAAATTCAATTTCCAGAAGCTAAAAATATATGTACACTTCTTGGTATTAAATATATTGAATGTGATAATTATGAAGCTGATGATATAATTGGTACATTTGCTAGAATGGCTGATGAAGATAAAAATTATAATGCAACTATTATAAGTAGTGATAAAGATTTATTACAATTAATTAGTGATGAAGTAGATGTTAAATTATTAAAACAGAAAGATTATATTTTAATGAATGAGAAGACATTCTTTGATTATTATGGTATTAAGCCAATTAGAATGATAGATTTAAAGGCACTTATGGGAGATGCTAGTGATAATATTCCTGGTGTTAAAGGAATAGGTGAGAAAACAGCTTTATCATTATTAACTAAATATGATACTCTTGATAACTTATATAATCATTTAGATGAACTTACTCCTAAAACAAGAGAGAAACTTGAAAATGATAAGGATAGTGCTTATTTTTCATATAAACTTGCTACTATATATAAAACTATTGATTTTGAATATACTTTTGAAAGTATTAAATATAATAAACCTGATATAACTGGTCTTATTGAAAAATATAAGGAACTTGAATTTAATTCGTTTTTAAAAAATATAAATACTAATAATGAAGAGGTAAAAGATGGAATTAAATATGAGATAGTTAAATCTAAAATAAATATAGAAGGTGTTAAGAGTTTATATATAGAACTTGATGAATCAAATTATCATAAAGCAGGTTTTATAGGTGCTGCTATATATGATGGAAAAACTGCATATTATTTTGATTTACCAAGTTTATTATTGAATAGTGATTTATTAAAAGATATTACTGTTACTTTTGATAATAAAAAGAATATAGTATTTTTGAATAAATATGATATTAGTATAAATGATCCATTTGATATATTTATAGCTGCATATTTGCTTGAATATAATGTTAAAGATGATTTAGCTTATTTAGCAGCAACTTTTAATAGAAATATTGCTTATTATGATCAAATTATAAATAAGAAAAATAAATTATCAGAAGATACTATTATTAATTCAATTGTATCTAAAGCTGTGTTTATATATGATAATTATAAAGAATTTGAAGATAAGCTTGTTAAAGAAGAATTGGATAACTTATATAAAGATATAGAAGGACCACTTATTAGAATTCTTGCTAATATGGAAATAAATGGTATTACAGTTAAAACTGATGTTATTGATAAGTTAAAAGATGATTTAAATGAAAAGATTAAACTTTTAGAAAATAAAATATATGAAGAAGCAGGAGAACCGTTTAATATAGGTAGTCCTAAACAATTAGGTGAAATACTTTATAATAAGCTTATGTTGCCAAAAGGAAAAGGTAAGAGTGCTATGTCTACTGCTCATGATGTTCTTATAAAGTATAGGCATATAAATCCAATCATTGATGATATATTAGATTATAGAGCTTTAACTAAACTAGTTTCTACATATTTAGATACTTTTAATAGTTATGTTATGGAAGATGGTAAAATACATACTATATATAAACAAACTGGTACTAGAACTGGAAGACTTTCTAGTGTGGAACCTAATTTACAAAATATACCTGTTAGAAGTGAAGAAGGAAAGCAAATAAGAAAAGCATTTATACCAAGTAATAATTCATATTTATTATCTAGTGATTATTCTCAAATTGAACTTAGAGTTCTTGCTCATATAAGTGATTCTAAGAGCTTAAAAGAAGCATTTATAAATGGAGAAGATATACATACTCATGTTGCTAGTGATATATTTGATACTCCTGAAAATGAGGTTACAAAGAATATGAGAAGAACTGCTAAAGCTGTAATATTTGGTATTGTTTATGGTATTAGTGGATATGGTCTTTCTGAAAACTTAGATATTAGTACAAGTGAAGCAAAAAAATATATTGAAAAGTATTTAACTTTATATCCAGAAGTAAATGACTATATGACTGAGATTGTTAAGAAGGCAAAAGAAACATCATCTGTTAGAACTTTATTTAATAGAAAAAGAACTATTGATGAACTTAATAATACTAATTATATGATTAGACAAATGGGTGAGAGAATTGCTCTTAATACTCCAATTCAAGGTACTGCAGCTGATATATTAAAACTTGCTATGATTAAAATAGATGAAAGGTTGAAAGAAGACAATCTTAAAACTAAAATGTTACTTCAAGTACACGATGAACTTATATTTGATGTACCTGATAATGAGCTTGAAGAGGTTAAAGATATAGTAAGAGAAATAATGGAAAATGTATATAAATTATCTGTACCATTAAAAGTAGAAATTGATTATGGTAGAGATTGGTATGAAGCAAAATAAAAATCAGGAATTAATCCTGGTTTTCTTTTATATAAATTGGTATATTTTGTATTTCTTTTTTAGATATATCTTCATATATAAATGAATAAAGATCTGTTATCCTTTTTTCTATTTTAAGAGCATCATACTTAGTATTATATTTATTTAAAATAGGTAAGTTTATTTCATTTTTAATTTCATTTAAATAATTTTTACCTTTTTCTGAAAAACCTAATATTCTTATATATTCTAGATATTTTACTTTTTTATTTTCTTCTTTTGTAAATGAACAGAATATATGATTTAACATTCTAGATATTTTATTATATGTATATCTTTTTGTTTTAATGTTTTTAATAAGTTCATCAAGTGAATTTGATTTATTTATTACTTTTTTAATTCTTGTACTTAATCCTTCATCTACATCTACAAATTTTTCTAAATTATTTTCAGTTAATATTTTATATTTTAAATATTCAAAGTATTTACTTTCCATATTTTTATCTTTTAAAAGTTCATATACATTATTTGGTACTTTATCTTTAATATCCTTTTTTTCGAGTAATCTTGTTCTTATATTTGATGCTGATACTACTTTTGCATTTGAATCTAAGTCATGATAACTACTTGTTCTTTTAATATTATATATATCCATAAAATATCCATTTCTATATATTTCTTTTAAATAACTAAGAGCAAGTAAATCATTTGGTTCAGTTATTGTAATACCACATAATTCTTCAAGTGCCTTGTTAAGTGCGGTAGGGTAACTAACTCCTTCACTTAAATATTTTTTTGTTATGATATCAAAATTTATATCATTAACTTGGTATTTAGCTGCTTCTTTTATTTTATCTATATTTTCAGTTTCACTTCCAAAGCAAAGAACATCTACATATAGTTTATTTAATAGAGCTACTGAATATCTAGCAAAAATATCACTACTTTGAGTTGCATATACATATGGAAGTTCTATTACTATATCAACTCCATTTTCAAGTGCTACTTTTGCTTTATCCCATTTATTTAGTACTGATAATTCTCCTCTTTGTGTGAATGTTCCACTTAAACAAGCTATAATAATAGAATCTTTATATTTCTTTTTGACTTTGTTTATTTGATATAAATGTCCATTATGAAATGGATTATATTCACATACTATTCCTACTACTTTTCTCATTTTACTGCTTTTCAATACTCCTTACTAGTTTTCTAACAGATGGAACTTTTTTTATACTTGGTTTATATAATGCTGGATTTGAATTATGCATTCTATATCCATTGTATCTTGTAAGCATATTTACATCGAAGAAGTCATTGCCAACTGTATATGTATCATCATCGTGTATACCTTCTTTTGATATTATTACATCTATACCATCTGTTTTATCTATAGCTTCATTAAATATTAATATATGAAAGAATGGGGTGGAACATAAATAATTTAGTTCATCTTTTATTTCTTCTAATCTTTCTATATTATTACTATCTATTACACATATTATATCATATACTTTATCTAAATCAGTTGTTACATTACCATAATAATCTTTAAAAATTATAGATTTAAATATTTTTCTTTTACTTATATATTTTATAGTTTTTAATATTACACTATTTAATGTAGGATGAAGAAATATTACATTGTCATTTTCATCGTATACAATACCACCATTATTACATATTAAATAATTATATGGTATATTATATCTTTGTATTTGACCTTTAAGCGAAATAAAGCTTCTTGCAGAAGCAAGAGCAAATATATTTCCGTTACTCATAAAGTCTTTCACTGAATCAATATTTTCACTCATTTTTACTAATTTACTAGTTTTATTAAAAGTTCCGTCATAATCGCTTATTAGTAATTTTTTCACTTTATATTATCTCCCACCTGTTTTCTTAATAAAATAATATGACAATTATATCAAAAAAGTACTGTTTATTCAATTTTTATTACAAAATACTTAAATTCTCTTGATATTTTTCTTATTTTATGAGAAAATACATAGGCAAATGAAAAATTATAGCATTATATAAGGGAGGAATAAAAATGAAATTAGATATTACTTTATTCGGTGCTTTACCTTTTAGAAGAATCAGTAAAACTGCTAAAAGACAAAGAAGAACTCATTTAAAGAAAACAGCTCCTACTGTTGCAACATGTAGTAATTGTGGAGCAACATTAGCACCTCATAGAGCATGCACTAAGTGTGGATACTATAAAGGAAAAGAAGCTATTAAAGTTCAAAAAGAAGAAACAAAGTAGTCAATTTAAAGATTGACTTTTTTGTTGGTTTATTTTATTTGACATATCACTTTTTCTTTTATATAATGTTTTTAGAATAGGGTATGTAAGAGTGGTGTGTTATGTTATGAAAAAAAGAGGTTTTACTTTGGTTGAGCTTTTGGCGGTAGTAGCTATATTGGGTATTTTAGTTACAATAATAAGTGTAGCTGTACTTAAGATTTATAATTCTAGTGTTGAAAAAACAATGGAAGTACAAAATAAAAATGTTAAAAGAGCAGCAGCGGCATTTTTAGAAGATTATTGTATTGATCCTGTTGATGGTAGTTTTGTTTGTCCTGAGACTTATGAAAATAGATATTATAATAAATTTGTTTGTTTAGGAGATTTAAGAAAAGATACTAAGAACAGTTATATTGAAAAGGTAACTTATAAAGGCGATGAATGTACTGGTGTTATTATATTTACTGCTGATGAAGAAGGAGAATTAACTATTCCAAATCCTTATTTATATTGCAAATGGAATGAGAAAGAAGAAACTTATGATTACATGACTAACCCAACTCTTGATGTTTCTGATTATGAAGTATGCGGTATTAAACAACCTAAGGTAGAGGGTGAACTTACTGCCCCTGATGCTGTTTATTGTCATTTTGATGGAGATTTAACTCAAGGTGCAGAATTTGTAAAAGGTTCTTATACTTATAGATATAAACAGGAAGTAGATATTAAGGCTAGAAGACCTGAATTGCAAGGAAATTATCTTGAAAAAGTTAATCCTACTAAGTTATTAAAAAGTAGAGAGGAAGGCCCTTGGTATTATTCAAATTATGAAAAATATTGGAAAAATATATCTGATGATGGATGGGGAGTAGAATATACTGGTGATTATACTAAAAAAACTACAGATGCTATGTGCACATATATTAATGATAAACCAGTTGTTTCAATGAGTTATACTTTTTTGGATGTACCAACTCAAAATGTGGCTTTAAATAAAATTAATACTAGACCAGTTAAAAATATGTCATTTACTTTTGCTACCACTTTTGGAAATAGGAAAGCAGCTAATTATAATACTTCTGATAGAATAATTAAGTTGGGACGAGATTCTAGTGATCTTTATCCTAGTGGTGTATTAGACTTAAGAAATTTTGATACTCGAAATGTAGTTGATATGTCAGGAATGTTTTATGGAAACTTATATAGAAATATAAATATAAGCAGTTTTAATACGGGTAAAGTAACTAATATGAGAGGTATGTTTGGAAATACTCATTTAAACAGTTTAAATCTTAAAAGTTTTAATACGAGTAATGTAACTGACATGTCATATATGTTCTCTGAAAGTCGTATAGGCGGAAAGCTAAATCTAGAAAGTTTTAATACTAGCAATGTAACTGACATGTCATATATGTTTAGTTATTATTATGGTGCTGGTATAAATGGTATCAATAGCTTCAATACTAGTAATGTAATAGATATGCGAGGTATGTTTAATGATTATAATGGAAATGGTTTAAATTTATCTGGTTTTAATACTAGCAAAGTCGAAGATATGAGTGCAATGTTTAGTGAAAATAACTTAACCAATTTTAGTGGAATTGAAAACTTTGATACAAGTAATGTAAAAAATATGAGTAGTATGTTTAATAGCTCTAATCTTGGTAACTTTGATATAAAAAATTTCAATACGAGCAATGTTACAGATATGTCATATATGTTTGAAGATGCTGATTTGAGTAATGCTAAAAATATAGAAAATCTTAATACAAGCAATGTTACTGATATGAGTGGAATGTTTTATCGTACAACAGCTACAAAAATAGATATTTCCAAGTATAATACATCAAATGTTAAATATATGAAAGATATGTTTAGATACTCTAAAATTGCTGAGATAGTTATTGGCGATAATGATACAAGCAAAGTAACTAATATGTCATATTTATTCTATCGTTCAGATTGTGAGAAAATCAGCATTGGGAATTTGAATACATCAAATGTTACTGATATGAGTTATATGTTTGCTGATACAGAATTTGCTGAAATAAACTTAGGTTTTTTAAATACTAAAAATGTTAGAAATATGAGTGGTATGTTTAGTTCTACAAAGTTTAATACAATTGATTTAAATAAGTTCAATACATCAAAGGTAACTAATATGTATTC
>CAKOKV010000048.1 GCA_934095805.1 uncultured Bacilli bacterium
TTACGAAAAACACCTTTAAAAGATTCTTTAATATTATTTCCTAAAATTCTAAATGCCTTCACTCTTATATCTTCCTCTCATTGTATCTTTTGCTACTAAACCTTTTTCAATAACGATAACTCTTTTTTTCATTTTATTAACTATATCTTTATCATGAGTAGCCATTATTATTGTAGTTCCAAGATCTTTATTGATATTATCTATTACATTCATAATTTCCATAGATGTTTCTGGATCTAAATTACCAGTTGGTTCATCACATATAAGAACTTTTGGATCATTAACAATAGCTCTTGCAATAGATACTCTTTGTTGTTCTCCACCACTAAGTTCATCAGGATAACTTCTAAGTTTATCTTTAAGACCAACTTGTTCAATAGCTTTAAGAGTTCTCTTTCTTATATCCTTTTCAGGAAGTCCATATACTTCAAGAGCAAAAGCTACATTTTCATAAACAGTTAGTTTAGGTAATAACTTATAATCTTGAAAAACTATTCCTAATTTTCTTCTTAATTTATATACTTTTCCATTTCTTAACTTTGAAACATTAACTCCACCAACATATACTTCTCCTCTTGATGGTTTTTCTTGTCTATATAAAAGTTTAATAAGTGTACTTTTACCACTTCCTGATGCTCCTATTACAAATACAAATTCACCTTTTGATATTTCTAAGTTAACATCACATAAAGCTGTTACACCATTAGGATATCTTTTATATATATTTTTAAGTTCTATTAATTGCATATATCCTCCATTAACAATATATTATAAATATTATGAAGCTAATTGTCAAAAGACAATTTTTTCCTTTTAGTCCCGCCAAGAACTTCATAACAATCACTTACAACTATAAATGCATCACTATCTATTTCATAAATAGCATTTTTAAGCATAGTATACTTTTCAGTTGGAACTACACACATAAGCATTTTCTTTTTTTTATGAGTAAATGCACCCTTTGTATCAAATTCAGTAACTCCACTTTCAATAATTTTAAGTATAAAATCCTTTACTTCATCTTCCTTAGAAGTATGAATAAAGAATGTTTTAGAATCACTTATACCAATTAACATCTTATCAACGATTGAAGTAGAAATAACCATTATTATTAATGAATACATAAGAGCAGTATATCCAAATACAGCACCACCACATAAAATAATTATTATTGAAATCGATCTTAGTATTTTACCAAGTGGCATAGAAATATATTTTTGTAATATTCTAGCAAGTATACTAGTTCCACCTGTATTAAAACCTGATTTCTAAACAAGACTCTCTCCGAAACCACCAGCTACACCATATCCAAGTACATATAATAATACATTATCAAATTTAAAATTTATAAGTTCTGGAATATTCTCTGTTGCATATAAGAATATAGTAAACACAGTAGCACCAACTATACTCATAAGCGATTCCTTAAATCCAAGAGTAAATAAACTAATTATTATAAATATTATATTACCAATTAATATAACAAAATTAACATTTATATTAGAGAAAAAGTGATTTAAAATGACACCTACTCCTCCTAAACCTCCCGATACAAAGTTATTAGGGACACAAAACAAATTAAAAGATAAAGCAGATATTAAAGTTCCAATAACAAATAAAATTGAACCTTTAAGACTCTGTTTTTGAATAATTCTATTTTTAATTTCACCACTATTTATTCTTTTAAATAATCTCATACTCTAATTCTCCAGAATAATTATATCAAATTTAATAATATATTTCTATTGCTTTATTTTCATCTTTACACTTAATAAAAAACACTTACTTTCGTAAATGTTATATTTTTAAATAAGATTCTAAAAATTCTTTTATATCTCCATCAAGTACCTTATCAACATTTGAAGTTTCATAACCACTTCTTGTATCTTTAACAAGAGTATAAGGACACATTACATAACTACGAACTGCACTTCCAAAGTTAACATCCATAACATCTCCTTTAAGAGACTTAATTTTATCATTAAATTCTTTTTGATTTAAAAGATATAATTTATTTTTTAACATATTAAGTGCTATCTCTTTATTTCTAAGTTGGCTTCTCTCTACTTGACTTGATACCACTATACCAGTTGGAATATGGGTAATTCTGACAGCAGAATCAGTTGTATTAACACCTTGTCCTCCACAACCACTTGACCTATAGACATCAACTCTTAAATCGCTATCTTTTATTTCAACATCCATATTCTTAGTTATTTCAGGTGTAACAAGAACTGATGCGAAAGAAGTATGTCTTCTACTATTACTATCAAATGGACTAATTCTAACAAGCCTATGAACACCAGTTTCACCTTTCAAATAACCAAATGCATAATAACCCTTTACAAGAATAGTACATCCTTTAATCCCAACTTCTTCACCATCTTGTTTACTTAATATTTCATATTTATAATCATTCTTATCAAAATATCTAGTATACATCCTAAGTAACATATTAGCCCAATCATTACTTTCGGTACCACCAGCTCCACTATGTATCTCAACATAAGCATTATTACTATCAAATTCACCACTAAGTAATGCAAATAATTTAAGTTTAGATAATGATTCTTCTATAGATGATAATTCATCTATAACAAGAGCCATGTCAGACTCATTAATACCCAAATCAATAATTTCCTTAACATCATTTACAGACTCATTAACACTATCATATTGTTTACAAATATCCCTTAAACTTTTAAGTTCCGAAAGTACACCCTTTGCTTTATCCATATCATTCCAAAAAGAAGCATCGTTAGAAATACTTTCAAGTTCACTCACTCTATCTTCTTTGTTAACAATATCAAGCTTATTACCTATATCATTAATAAGACTAATAAATTCATCTAATTTTTTTAATATATCTTTTTGTTCCATACAAAAATTCTATCACAAATAATAACTATTTCCAATAATTATAATGTTAATATTTGCTTACCTTCTATTTCACCAACAATAAAATCTACTTCATTAAGAGTATAATCTTTCTTTTTAAAATCAACAATAGCTCTTGTACAATCTGTATTAAAATGAACAAAGCCATTTAAATTAGCTACCTTTTCTCCTTTAAGATTAATACCACTTTCATAATAAAGAGTTAACAATAAACCATATGGAATATGATAATCTAAACATTCACCATCTAATCTTCTAACATTATATACTCCATATTTTTTTTCATACTTATAACCATATTGTATAACCATACCATTCACCCCAGCTATATTCTAACAAAAAAAGGTATCAAAAGATACCATTATTTAATATTCCATATATATGCTTTTTCTTTATTAGTGTTAAAATTATATATTTCCATAGAATATTTACCATAATCAAATTTATATATATTATTATCTTTATTATATTTAACATTAGTATAACCTAAACATTTAAGATTATTTATACTAACATAATTTCTATTATAATTATTAAACAAATCATTAACAGGAACTCCAATATAATGAGCAGTTTGTTTATTCAAATTATTACTATAATTATTATTACTAAATGTAAAAAAATTAAAATATGCATAATAACCATTATTATATATAACTAATCCTTCAGAATAATAACCATTACCCTTATTAGTACTAACAACTTTACCCTTTTTTATATTACTTTTTTTAATACCATATTTCTTTGATAATTCATTATAATTAAGCTTAATTAAATCAAATGTACTTTCATTTAATCCGAATAGTTCTTCATATTTAGCTTTTAATGTCATGTTTTTATTAACTATATTATCAAAGTTATAAATTGTATTATTATATTCCCATCCTTTAAAACAAAAACCATTCTTTTTAGGATCACTTGGTTTAATTATTTTATTATTTTCTATAACAATTTGATCACTAATTTTATTACCGCCATTAGTATTAAATTTTATTATATATTGTTCTGGTTCCTTAATTGACCATACTGCAGTTAACATTATATTCTTTTCATATGGATATTTATCATAATTAAATGTATTACCATCATCATCAACCCAATATTCAAATACATAACCATCTCTTACAGTTTCTGGATAATCTATTTTTTCATTATAATTAACATATTTTACAATCATATCCTTAAATGGATCAACAATAAATATAATACTATAACTATTATTTTCTTTAAACTTAGAAACTAAGTTAATATTATCTTTTATAACATATTCGCCATTATAAACTTTATCATCTTTATCAACCCAACCTAAAAAGGAGGAACCATCTCTACTAAGTACAGGTAAATTAATTTTTTCATCTTTTTTACCCTTTATTTCTTTTACTTCTTCTTCATTTACAAGAGTAATTGTATACACAATATCATTATCATTATTTTTACTATTATTCTTAACAAGAATAAATATTAATATAGATATAATAATTATAAATATAACACCAGATATTATAAAAACTATTTTCTTATTATTCATTTTATCACTCTCTATTATATATTTTAACATATAATTTATATAATAGATATCCTATTAAAGTACCAAATGTATTTAATATAATATCATCTATATCAGTCCACCTTGGTAACATTAATTGAAATAATTCTATAAACAATGAAAAACAAAAACCAATCAATATAACAAATTTACCTTTAATTTTATATATAAATGGTATTAATAAACCAAGTGGTACAAAAAGAACAATATTACCTAATAAACTTATTATAAAATAACTATAATTTCCATATTTAATATGACTTACATAACTATCATAAAATATTTTAAACGGTATAAAATTATTATTATGTATTCCATCTTTAATCTTTAATCCATTATCTATATAAAACTCACATAATATAGTTTGTGATATTAACATAATAAATGTCCCTAAAAGTAATAATAATAAAAATTCTTTTTTAAAGTTAACCTTTTTATTCTTAACACATAAATATCTAATAATTATATATATAGGTAAAATACACATTTCATAACAAATAATACTTTTAATAAATTCACATATATATCTCATAAAATAAATTATATCAAATAATTTTAAAAATGTAATTATATGATATAATACTCATGGAAGTGAAATAATATGAAAATATCAACAAAAGGAAGATATGCTCTTAGAATAATGACAGATTTAGCACTAAATAAAAGCGATAAATATATACCATTAAAAGACATATCAAATAGACAAGAAATAAGTATGAAATATTTAGAACAAATAATGGCATTATTAAATAAAGCTGGTTACTTAGATTCAACAAGAGGAAGTGGCGGTGGATATAAACTAAATAGAGAACCAAAAGAATACATTATTGGAAACATACTAAGAGTTGCAGAAGGTGATTTAACACCAGTACACTGCATTCACGATAACTGTAACAGAAAAAGCAACTGCAAAACATATAACTTTTGGAAAGGACTAGACGAAGTTATAACAAATTATGTAGATAGCAAAACACTAGAAGATCTAATAAAATGATCTTCTTTTAATTTATATTTTTTATAAATAAAAAAGTAAGTTTAACACTTACTATCACAAGCCATATCAGCTCCAAAAAAATCATCAAATAATTTCTCTTCATCATTAAGTACTTCTTCTGTAAGTTCATCAAATGGGGACTTTAAATTACTTGATATACCATCAGTAAATCTCTTAGCCACACCATCTTCTACATATATAAAGTTAGGAGCAAAAATCCTTTTTTTTCCAACCTTAATAACCTTACCATCACTATCAGTTAATGTATAATCCTTAAGTAAAGTATCAAAATATTCAAGTAATTTAGAATAATTTTTATCTCCATCTACAGTTTTAACAGCTACACCATCTTTAATCTCATATTTATCTCTCAATATTTCATTATGTTCATCATCCCATATATTAATATAATATATTTCATTTATACCATATTTTTTAGAAACACTAATTGCTTTTTCAATAACACTTCTACACCAAGGACAAGCTTTATCACCAAAATAAACATAAAAAGTTTTCTTCTCCTCAATCATTTTAACTATTTCATTACTATTACTAAATATAAAAGGATTATCATCTATAGATACTGTTCTATGTATTCCATAAGAACTCTCTTTTCCATTTAATGATTCATAATCATTTTTAAATTTGTCACTATCACTTTCCTTAAATGAACATCCACACATAAGTAATAAAGTGAATAAGCAGACTATTATTTTTTTCATCAAATCACCTATTAAAATTATAAAAATAATTTCCTACTATGTCAATTGGAGTTTTTCTTTTCCTTACTAGACTCTATTACAGATAAAGTAAATAAAATTGAACCTACTACTACAAATGAAATCATAACAGTATAATACTTTTGAGGAATTTTTTCATCATAAGTTACTTTATCAATAACCTTGCACTTCATAGGATCATTTGAATCATATGAAACAATAATATTATTTTTATTCTTAATTTCACTAGTTCTTTCACATATATAATCTCTATTTTTTACGGTATAATGATATATTGCTTCACAAAGTTTAAAATCATTATCAGATATACATTTTTCTTCTATAGTAGGAATACTGTATGAATCATATGGCCCAGTATCTACTACACCTTTTCTAACATTCGCATATCCAGCACCAAAAAAATATAATAATCCAACACATATAAGTCCAAATCCTAAAGTAAATTTCGTCCTTACACTATTACTCATACTTCCTCCTAATTATATTTATAAAAACCTTCTCCACTAGACATTCCAAGTTTACCTTCGTCAATATATTTCTTTAACAATTTTTCCATACCTTTAAAATTATAAGGAGCTAAAAATGAAGGTATTTTTACATACATAAGAACAATTTCATGTGCAGTTTTTAAACCAACAGTGTCAAGTATTTGAAAAGGTCCTTTAGGAGATCCTGTACCAAGAGTCCATGCTTTATCAATACTTTCAACATCAGATATACCATTAACAAGTAAATCTAACCCTGAAAAAAGAAATGGTATCAACATAGAATTTAATAAATATCCTGATTTTTCCTTTACCATAGGTAGAGCAATCATATTTATTTCCTTAGCAAATTTAATAACCTCATTAAAATATTTATCCTCAGTTTTACTATGTTTCATAACCTCAGCAGTATTATTTTTCCATATAGAATTAGCAAAATGAAGTGCTAAAAACATTTCAGG
>CAKOKV010000049.1 GCA_934095805.1 uncultured Bacilli bacterium
TTTTTAGCTCTTGATGGGTGTCTTAATTTTCTAAGAGCTTTTGCTTCTATTTGTCTAATTCTTTCTCTTGTAACTTTAAATTGTTTACCAACTTCTTCAAGAGTATGACTAGATCCATCAAATAAACCAAATCTAAGTTCTAAAACTTCTTTTTCTCTTACTGTTAATGTATCAAGAACTTCTCTTAATTCATCTTTAAGTATTTCATAAGTAGCAAATTCTTCTGGTGACATAGTTCTTTCATCAGCAAGGAAATCTCCTAAATGTGAATCATCTTCTTCACCTATTGGTGTTTCTAAACTTACTGGATCTTGACTAATTTTTCTAATTTCAACAATTTTATCAGTTGAAAGTCCCATCTTTTTAGCAAGTTCTGCATCTGTTGGTTCACGATTAAGTTCTAATGTCATTTGTCTTTCTATTCTAGCCATTTTATTAATAGTTTCAACCATATGTACAGGAACTCTTATTGTTCTTGCTTGATCTGCTAGTGCTCTTGTTATAGCTTGTCTTATCCACCAAGTAGCATAAGTACTAAACTTATAACCTTTATCATAATCAAACTTTTCAACAGCTTTCATAAGTCCAATATTACCTTCTTGAATTAAATCTAAGAATAATAGACCTCTTCCTACATATCTTTTAGCAATAGAAACAACAAGTCTAAGGTTAGATTCAGCAAGAATATTTTTAGCTTGTTCATCTCCTTCTGCAACTCTTTTAGAAAGTTCTTGTTCTTCTTCAAGAGATAACAAACTTATTTTACCTATTTCTTTTAAGTACATTCTTACATTATCATTAACACTCATATCCTTACTTTCATCAGGAACATCATCAATAATAATATCATTCTTTAAATCAATATTTCCATTATCTTCTTCATCTTCAGCTCTAACTTCAATATGATTTTCATTAAGAGCATTATATAACTCATCTAAAGCATTAGCATCTAAATCTAAATCAATAGTTTTTTTAGCTATTTGTTCATAAGTTAAAAAACCTTCTTTTTTACCAGTTTCAACTAATTCTTGTACTCTTTCTTCAAAAGTTTTAATATTATTTACCATTTCAACACTTCCTTATTTATATTTTCTATTTTCTTTGCTATTTCTATTTTTTTATTAACATCGAATGTCTCACTCATTTCATTTTTAAGAGTTTCTATTCTTTTGTTAATTGAATACATTTTAATAGTATTAATATAATCATCTAATTCTTCAGTTGTATATTCTTCATTATTATGATATTTCATTACTTCTTTAACAGTATTCATAAGTTTGTCATTATCAGAAATATAATCTAAAAAATCACTATAATTATAATAACCGTAATCATTTCTAAATTCAATTATTTTATATGCTAAATTAGATCTATCATCTTGTATTAAATATCCAAGAGTATTTTCAAAATAAAGTATTACATCTTCATAATTAAGCATTAAGTAAAGTAGTCTAAGTTCACTCTTATCATATTTATTATATCTAGTTATTTTTTTCGGCTCTTCTACTTGTTTAACAGCCATTTTTTTATTTAATTTAATTTCATTTCTTATATCAGATTCATTTATGCCAAACTCTTCTGCAATATCTTTTATTTTTAAATCAATTAATATTTGACTATCTAAATCATTTAATGAAAGAACAGCTTCTCTTATATATTTTGCTTTTTCAACAGCATCTTTCATATTTCTTTTTCTTTTTAGATATTTAAGTTTAAAATCTATGAAAGAAACTCTATTATCATAAGCAATTTTAAAAGCATCACTTCCTTTATTTTTTATAAAATCATCACTATCTTTATAATCTTCGAATACTATAACTTCTGTATCTATATTATTTTTTAGTAATGTTTCTCCTGCTTCTATTGTACCTTTAACACCAGCATCATCTTGATCAAGATTTAGTATTACTTTACATTTCCACTTAATTATTTTTTCTAGATGTTTTTGTGTAAATGCAGTACCCATTATTGCTACTACATTTTTATAACCAATAGATGACATTCTAATGGTATCCATAAAACCTTCTGTAATAATAATTTCTCTTTTTTTCTTTATTTCTGCAAGTGCATTATTAATATTATAAAATACTTCACTCTTCTTAAATATATCTGTTTCTTTTGTATTTGAATATTTAGGAAGTGTGTTATTATTTAAGTCTTCATTAGTATATTTTCTACCACTAAATGCTATTACATTATTATTTTCATCAATAATTGGAAATATAATTCTATCTTGAAATGTATCATAATATCTATCATTTATTTCTTTAACAATATCTAGTTTTACTAAATCATCATAACTATATTTTTTAGATAATATAGTTGATAATTTATTGGTTGTTGAAAGTCCAATATTAAATTCATTAATTATATCTTTTGATATTTTTCTTTCTTCTAAATACTTAGTAGCTTTAATTCCTTCACTTGAAAGCAAATTAGCTTTAAAATATTTATTAACTGTATCATTAATCTCATATAATTTCTCATATTTAGTATTTACTTTTTTAGCAGTATTTATATCTACTTTAATGTTAGCTCTATCAGCAAGCATTTTTAAAGCTTCTACAAAAGTTATACCATTATATTTTTGAACAAATGTAATAACATTACCACTCTCACCACAACTAAAACATTTATATATTTGTTTGTCTGGTTGAACACTAAATGATGGACTATGATCATCATGAAAAGGACATAAAGCTTTATTCTTATCATTAAGATTAATATAGCTTCCAATGACATCTACTATATCATTTTTAGATTTAATTTCATTAATAACAGACTTATCAATAAATGCCATCGTTTTTGTCCTCCTAATAGTTATATACGAAATAAAATTCAAAAACACTTCTTTTTTTGTGAATTTTATGAAAAAATCGCTCATATTATATCATATGAGCGAAATTTTGTCCATAAATTTACTATAATTCAAGTTTTCGTTCCTTTAACTTAGACAATATCGTAATAGCATTTGTATAACCATTAGTTGAATAAAAAATTGTATCACCTACTGTTCTTAAATATATTCTTCTACCTATAATACTAGAAGTATCAGTAACTATAGTAGCAGTACAATCATTAGAACTATTGGTAGATACTTTAACATCGAATGTATGACCATTTATTAAAAGCATAAGTGTATCACCCAAACCAACAATATCTTCACTATTTTCTTTTTCAGGATTTATAACTATTCTTTCAAGTCTAGTCATTTTTTCTTCTAATTCTTCACTAAGGCTAGTTCCTTCACTTTTAAGATTCTCTAAAAAAGATTGTTTAGTAAATTCATCAAGACCCATTCTATCACTAACATATTCTCTTAATGATTCTACTCTTTCCATATTTTCTTTTACAGCATTAATACTTTTTAAATATTCATTATACCCTTTTTCAGTAACATAGATTTCATTTTCCATAAAAACCCCCCATATAAAAATTGTTCATATAATATACCATAAATACATAAAAAACACAATAAAAAATAACTAAGTAAAAACTTAATTATTTATTTAATCTATTAAATTTAGTGAATTCTGGTTCATCACTTACATCAGTATCATCTAAATCTTCTAAAATACCTTTTTGTTTTCTAGTTAAATTTCTTGGTATTATAAGTTTAAGAACACAATAGAAATCTCCTTTTTTCCAAGAATCTGGATTATTTATACCTTTACCTTTAATTCTTAAAATATCTCCTGGTTGACTTCCTTCTTTTATTTTAAGATCTACTGTGCCATCCATTGTTTTAATACTCTTTTTAGTACCAAGGCATAAATCAGTAATAGATACAGGTAAATCTATATAAACATCATTTCCTTCTCTTCTATAAAGTTCATGAGGCATAACTTTTATTTCAATATACAAGTCTCCATTAGGTCCACCATTTATTCCTGCTTCACCTTTTCCACTAAGTCTTAATTGTTCTCCAGTATCAATACCAGCTGGAATATCTATTGTAATTGTTTTATTAACTTTAACTTTTCCAGTACCTTTACAAGTACTACATTTTGACTTAAATGATTTTCCAGTACCATTACAATTTGAACAAACTGTTTTTGATTGAATTGTACCTAAAATAGTATTAGTTTGTTTGATAACATAACCTCTACCGCCACAGTCTTCACAAGTTTCTTCTCCGTGTCCTCCAGCTCCATCACAATCTTCACAAGTTTCATAGTATTCTAAATCTATATCTTTTTTACAACCATAAGCAGCTTCCATAAAGTCTATTTTCATTCCATATAAACTGTCGCTACCTTTTCTTGCTCTACTTGAACCAGATCTACCACTTCCACCAAATGAACTAAATGAAGAACCAAAACCGCCAGAGAATAAGTCATCAAATATATCACTAAAATCAAATCCAGCAGCTCCGCCACCAAATGGATTACCAGAAAAACCTCCTCCAGCATTTCCATAAGGATTTTCAAAAGCAGCATGACCATATTTATCATATTGAGCTCGCTTATCTTTATCAGAAAGACATGCATAAGCTTCTTGAGCTTCCTTAAACTTTTCAGGAGCATCTGGACTCTTATTTAAATCTGGATGAAATTCTTTTGCTTTCTTTCTAAAAGCTGATTTAATTTCAGCATCAGTAGCATCCTTAGATACACCAAGAACCTCATAATAATCTCTTTTTGCCATAACATCTCTCCCTATTCATCTATATATTTTTTAAGTAAGTTTAATTTTTCATTAAATATTTCAAATGCTCTATTCATAACATTAACATCACTAATATCAATATCAGCATCTTTTAATATATCAAGTGGATACTTACTACCTCCACTCTTTAAGAAATTAAGATATTTTTCTTTATAGTTCTTATCTTTCTTTAAATTATCTACTATTATAATTGCACTTATAAAACCAGTCGCATATTTATAAACATAAAATGAAGAATAAAAGTGTGGTATTCTTGACCATTCATATTTAATGTCTTCATCAATACAAACAGCATCTCCAAAATACTTTTTATTTAAATCATAATAAATATTACATAAAGCATCTCTACTTAAATTCTCATTATTATCTTCCATATCATGAACTATTTTCTCAAATTCAGCAAACATAGTTTGTCTATATATAGTAGATTTAAATTTATTTAAAAACTCAACTAAATAATATATCTTCTCATCTTTATCAACTGTATTATTAAATAAATATTCACTTAATAATATCTCATTAACAGTTGATGCGATTTCTGCTAAAAATATTGGATAATTAGCATTAACATATTCTTGATTTAAATTAGAATAATAACTATGCATCGCATGTCCCATTTCATGAGCAACAGTTGAAATTGAATTAATATTTCCTTCAAAATTCAAACATACATAAGGAAGAACACCATAAGTAGCCCATTCAAAAGCACCACTTCTTTTACCTTTTTTAGGTAGTACTGAAACAGATCTGTTATTTATAACAGTTTTAAAATCTTTTATATATTCACTTCCAAGTATACTAAGAGCTTTATATATAATTTCAAGACTATCATTATAACTATATTTTCTTTCAGGCATACTAGATATATTTACATAAGTATCATATAAATGATATTTAGAAAGACCAAGTACATTCTTTTTTACTTTATAATAATCATATAAATAACTCAAATTATCACTAGTACATTTAATTAAATTATTATATAAAGATTTATCAATATTATCACTACTTAAATACATAGATAAACTATCAGAATACTTTCTAGTATTTGATATTAATTTATCACATTTAATATGTCCTAAATATAAACTACTAAATGTATTTATATGATTTTTATAATACTTATATAATTTATTAAAAGCAGACTTTCTAACACTTCTATTTTTAGAACTAATAAGTACTCCATAATTAGAATTAGTAAGTGTAATCAAATTACCATCTTCATCCTTTAACTTATCAAAAGATATATCAGTATTATCAAGTTCTTCAAAAGCATTTTCAGGTATTCTATATAAAGATGACATATCAGATAATATCTTTTCTTCCTTTTCACTTAGAATATGTTTTTTATCTTTGAATAACTTTTCAAAATAAAATCTATATTTTTCTAATCTACTATCATTATTTATTTTATCTAAAACAGACTTATAATCTAATTTTAATATTTCTGGAACAACAAAACTTCTTTCACTATTAGCTTTATCATATATATTAAGAACAGTATTTACAAGTTCCTTACTTTCATTATTAGTCATATCTTCATAAAACTTCAAATGAGAATAAATATATATTCTTTCACATAATAAATCTGTTTCACTATCAAGTTCTAAAAATTCATATAAATTATCAAATATTTTACCTTTATATTTAATAACATCTTTTAATAAATCATTTATTCTATTTATTGTACTTTTAAGTTCATCATTATTTTTAAATATTCTAGTTAAATCCCAATCGTAATCCATTAGTTCTCCTTATATATAAATATAAGGGCTCTAAAAGAGCCCCTATTCATAAATTATTTTTCTTCAAATTCAGCATCTTTTACATTATCTTTTTTATCAGTAGATTCTTCTTCCTTTGAAGAGTTTTCAGCATTCTTTTGTGATTCAGCTGCTTGTTGTTGATATACTTTACTAGATACTTCCATTACTTTTTCACTTAATTTTTCACTAGCTTTCTTAATATCATCAGTATCATTTTTATCTAAAGCTTCTTTTGTTTCTTTAACAAGTTTTTCTACTTCTTCTTTTTCAGAATCAGATACCTTATCTCCAAAATCTTTCATTGCTTTTTCAGCACCAAATACCATTTGTTCAGCATCATTTCTAATTTCAGCTTCTTCTTTTCTCTTCTTATCTGCTTCTTTATTAGCTTCTGCTTCTTTCATCATTTTATCGATTTCTTCATCACTTAAATTAGAAGATGCAGTTATTGTAATTGCTTGTTCTTTATTAGTTCCAAGATCTTTTGCTTTAACATTAACAATACCATTAGCATCAATATCAAATGTAACTTCTATTTGAGGTACTCCTCTTGGAGCTGGTGGTATGTTAGTTAATTGGAAGTGTCCAAGTG
>CAKOKV010000050.1 GCA_934095805.1 uncultured Bacilli bacterium
GTATGATGCTAATTAAATATTAATTCAGGAAGAATTGTTCCAGCAAATAATAAAACTACTAAAACTATCCAGTTAGTAAGTATATTCATTACACTACTAAATTTATCATTATTATATATCATTTTTCCATATACATTTTGTAGATCATATTCATTTAATTTTCCATTATCATCTTTTATATATACTTTATATTTATCAACTTTACTAACTTTTCCAAATTTAGCATCATTTGTGTATTTATACATTACATAATCGCCTTCATCAATTGCTTTAGTTCTTTCAAGTATAATTATATTTCCTTCTTTAATATCTGGTTCATATAAATCATTATCAATTTTTAAATATGTATAGCCAAATACAGTTGGAAACTGATCATTATATACTTTCCTTTTTGTATATATTGATACCATTATAGCTGTGAATAAAATTAAATATATAATTATGATAATTCTTATTACATTTAGTATATTTTTCATTATAAACTTTTTGCTCCTTCCATTTCATAGGCTTCAGCTTTGCCAAATTGTAATGTAGGATTAGTGGCATAAATTAGAAAATCTCTTTGAATTCTTGGGTTTAAATCTACAAATTCTTTATTTGCTGCTCTTTCATATTCTTTAAAAGGATCTACTCCTGATAAACTATAATATGATGTTTGTTTTTTTAAATCTTCTAACCTTTCTAAATGATTTATCCAATATGTATCAACAACATTTAACATATTCTTTTTTGTTACATCTAGACTTTCTCTTGTAGTAAGATTTATTTTTACTTTTTTTAATAATTCTCTTTCTATAGCCTCTTTAAATGGCTTTAAATTTCTTGTTTCTGGTATTTTTATACTAACCAATCCATCTAAATTTTGTCTTATTTCTTCTGCTGTACAATTATTAACTAAATACTCAGCATAACTAGGTATTATCTTATTAAATAAACTTCTTACATCTGTACTATCTAGTATTACATCTCTTTGAGCATACATAAGATCTTTTTGTTTAGTCATTACTTTTCCATATTTTTCACTTAATCTTCTTGCTTTACTTTCTAATCCTTCTTGTGTTTTTTGACATCTATCAACATATTTAACAATATTTGCATCTTCTATTTCTTTGTTTGGACTTCTTGTAAGTTTTTTTGCTAAATCAAATAGTTTTTCATAGGCTCTTGTTTTAACAAGTTCATCTTCTAATGATGAAAAATATTTTGTTTTTCCAGGTTCTCCTTGTCTTGAAGCTCTTCCTCTTAATTGGTAATCTATTCTTTCATTATTATTTCTAGATGTGCCAATTACATATAGTCCGCCTAATTCTTTTACACCTTCGCCAAGTTTGATATTGCTGCCTCTTCCTGCCATATTAGTTGCTACAGTAACCCTGCCCTTCATACCAGCACTTTCAATAATTTCATTTTCATATTCATTATTAACAGCATTTAATAGTTGGTGTCTAATTCCTTCTTCTGCTAATAATTTACTTATCATTTCACTTTCTTCTACACTAGTAGTACCAATTAATACTGGTTGAAGTGTTTCTTGTGCTTTTAAAACTTCGTTAATTATAGCTTTATATTTAGCTTTTTTAGTTAAATAAACTGAGTTTTTTAAATCTCTTCTTATATTAGGAAGTCTGCTTGGAACTTCATAAGTTGGTAAATTATATATTTCATCAAAGTCAGTTATATTACTTGTTCCAGTCATACCGCTTACTCCACTTTTATATTTATTTATAAAGTCAGGGTAAGTACAAGTTGCTGTTGTTACTGTTGGAGCTTGAATTGCTACATGGTAACCTTTTCCTTCTGCTAGCATTTCTTCTTTTGCCTCTAATGCTTCGTGTAGTCCTCTTCCTCTTCTTCTTCCAGGAGTAAGTCTTCCTGTACTTTCATCTATTAAAACAATTTCTTTTCTTGGCTTTTTATGTGGTTTTACTGGTACACTACTCAAAATATAATGTTCGCCTTTTTTATAGTAATACTTTGCTAAAATACAATTTTCTACAGCTATTACAAAATTCATATAGTTTTCTTGCTCTTCTAAACTAAGCTTAGATATATCTACATTTCCATATATTTTTCTATATAGTTTTTCACTAAATATAACTCTTTGATCATCTAAATATAACAAACAGTCTTCACTGAATCTTATATCTTTATCTTTTCCTAATTGATCTTGATTTTCTATTTTGCATGTTAATGTATCAGCAAGTCTCATAGCTTTTCTATACATTTCTCTATTTAAATTGTTTCTTCTTTTAAATTCTTCTTCTCCAATGTCAGCTTTTCTTTGACCTGGATATGAACCACTTATAATAAGAGGTACTGTTGCATCATCAAGTAATATACTATCGGCTTCATCTATAATTGCATAGTTAAATGATTTTCCATAATTACTATCATTTTTGCCTTCTGGATTAAATACTCTATCTTCTTTTTTTGTAGCTGTATTATCAAGTAGATAATCAAATGCTAATGTTTTAGCAGTACCATAAACTATATCACACTTATATCTTTCTCTTCTTTCATCTCTAGTCATTCTTTCATTACCATATACTACAGATGATGTTAATCCTAATAAATCATATACTGGTTGTGTTTCTTTTAAGTCTCTTCCAATTAGATAATCATTTGCAGTTATAACATGAACACCTTTTCCATCCAGTGCATTTAAATAAGCTTCAATTATTTGTATATAAGTTTTACCTTCACCAGTTTTTACTTCAGCTATTGTTCCTTCTCTCATAGCAAGTGCAGCTTCTATTTGAACATCATAAAAGCTAATATTAAGAGCTTGTTCAGCTGCTAAATAACATAGTGCTGTTGCTTCTATAATATTATCTTCAACAGTAGTTTTACCACTTCTTATAGCTGCCATTAATGTTTTACTTCTTTTACTTATTTGTTCTTTACTTATACCTTTTTTCTTATAATAATTTATGGTTCTCTTAACTTCTTTAACCATATTTCTTATTCTTCTTTGATTATTTCTAGTATAATTTCCAAATATTTTGTCAGATAAACTCATATTTTATCACCTATTCTTATATATATTATGATATCATTTTGATGTTAATTTTTCAATAATCAATCACTTTTTTAGTTAAAAATCATATTTTATATATTATTACTTGACAATAAATGAATTATGCTTTATAATAGCAAACTCGTAAAGCAATGGGGGTTTGGTTGAAATATCTTTATTTCTTCCGAAAATGATTTGCTAGATTTTGGGAGGGTTTTATGAAGAAAGTTTTACTTTCACTTACTTCTCTATTATTTATATTTAATGTTTCTAGCATTAGTGCTGATGAAATTGAAAATATGGATAATAGCGAAATTGAAGTTAACAATGTTGTTGAAAATGAAATTAACAATGATACTGTGGTTAACAATGAAGATGTTAATGAGACTGTTATTGCTAATGATGAATCAAAAACATATGTTGCTTCTGTTAATGGTGTTAATTATGAAACATTAGATGAAGCTATTAATGCTGCTAATGATAATGACACTGTTATATTACTTAGTAATGCTACTACTAAGGGTATTGAGTTAAGAAAAAATCTTATCATCGATGGTAAAAACTTTACTATTACTTTTGATGATAAAGGAATTGCTTTATGGGGAAAAGCACTTACTATTAAAAATGCAACTGTAAATATGGTTGGAGTTATATCTACTCCTTATACTGCTGAATGGGGATGGATGGTTATTTGTGCTAGTACAAATGCAAGTCTTACATTAGACAATGTTAAAATGACTATTGATGCTAATGGTAAATCAGCTGCTAACACACATGTAATTTATTTTTGTAGCAATAATAAATTAGTATTAAACAACTCTACTCTTTTAATTAAGGGTTACAAACAAGATGCTATTGAATGGGATGGTGGAAATGGTGGATATAATTTCCTATTAACTAACTCAACATTCACTAGTGATAACAATCGTTCTGGAATAACTGGTACATTTACTGTTAAAGCAGATAACTCAAAAATTAATGTTATTAACAGTCTTGGTAATGGTTCAAATGGTTCAAATTTTGAAATATTAAATGGTTCTATTGTTAAATTTAACAATAACGGTGCGCATGGTTTATCAGCTGTAATTTTAACAATTGATAATTCTTATGTTGAAGCTAATAATAATGGAGCTAACGGAGTACATGTTGTTAATACATTAACAGTTAGAAATAACTCTACACTTATTATAGATGGTAATGGATGTACTATTAGTAGTAAATGGACTCAACCTGGTGCATTATATGTAGCTGGTAAAAATTCTATTATAGATAAAACTACTAAATTAACTATTACTAATAACAATGGTTCTGGAATTTATATTAAAAATACTGGTTCATTAAAATTAGAAACTGGTACAATTACAAATAATATAGCTGAAAAATTAACTGTTGGTGGTGGTATTAATAACAATGGTACTCTTGTTATGGACAGTAGTGTTATTATTAATAATAATCGTGCTGAAACTGAAGCTGATGATATTTATAATGCACAAGGGGCTACTATAACAATATCTAACCCTACTACTGATGTTAATCTTGAAGAAACTCGTAATGATGGTAAAAAGTTAAATGATTGTAATGACAAAATAGATAATTGGTATGATGACTCAAAAAATAACAGATGGAATGCTCATGGTAAAACTGAGGATGAAGTTCATGTTGAAGAAGTAGATTCTAAAACATTTGAGGGTGTTTTATCAATTAAAGCTGCTCATAATATTTATAATAAAGTAATTGCTAGATATGTAGATAAAAATGGTAAAGAAATAGCTAGTGAAGAAATTACTACTGGTAAATATAGAAGTGAGTATGCTACAAGTGAAAAAGAAATTCAATACTACGAATTAATTAAAGTTGAAGGTAATGAAAAAGGTACCTATGGACTTGAAGATATTGTAGTTACATATATTTATGAATATGTTGGTGGAACTGGTGGAGATGATCCAGAATTCCCAAGAACAGGCATTAAAAGCAATAATATAGTTGAAGTTATTTCTATGTTAAGTTTAGCTATGCTTGGTACAACTATTCTACTTAAAAAGAAATTAATATAGTTGATTTTAAAAGAGTAATTTAATTTTTACTCTTTTTTATATATATTTTTCAGTTTTTGATAAAAATAATTGATTAAAATGTGATTTAGTGATATAATATGGAGCTATAAACACGGGGGTTTGGTTGAAATACTATTTATTTCTTCCAAAAGAGTGTTAATAAATTTGGGAGGAAGAAGATGAAAAAAGTTTTATCATTTTTGATTTCTTTTTCATTATTATTTAGTACAGTTAGTGCTACTGAAACTGAATTAAATAATGAAACTGAAAAAAATGAGAGTGTTGTTCAAAATGTAACAGATAGCAGTGATGTTATAAACGAAACAACAAATGATGAAAGTAATCAAGACGATGACTACAAATGGGCTGCTATTCAACCCGGGAGTACTACAACTAGTGATGGTGTTAAAGTTAGTTGGGAATACAAGGGAATTACAAAAGGAGAAAAAGGTGTTAGAATTCTTAACTTTAATTTAGTTTATACAATTGATGAAAGTTATGAAAAAGAAACTCTTATTATCAACCCTGATATTTTTGAAGTTATAGCTTGGGGACAAAATATTAAAGAAGGAGAAAAAACTCCAGATATTATGCCAGGTGATACAATTAAAGTAAATGTATCAATAGTTAATAATTCAAAATACAAATATAACTATGATAAAAATTCATTTGTTATATATCCTTATACATCAGAAGAACTAGAAAAAGAAATGGGATTCAAAAAATTAACTGATGAAGATTTAACTTTTAATGGAGATAGTGTTAATGAAGTACATAAATTCTATAGACTTTATAATACAGCATTAAAAGAACTTACTAGAGTTAGTAAGAATAAATATGAAGAATTAGATGATGCTACTCTTGATAAATTATTAAGAGAAAAAGGTTACAATGGTGTTGAAGAACTAGACAAATATTACTTAGATTTCTATAATGATTATTTTGGTTATGGAAAAGATGGTAAAGAAAAAGTAACTAAATTAGGTGAATTTACTGTAAAAGAAATTTATCAAATTTTAGAAGGAAATCATATGCCATCATATGTAAATGGTGAATATATTAAAGAAAGTAATCCTGTAATTATATCATTACATTTTGATAACTTATTTAACTTTGCTATGGGTGTCTCACTTGATGATGAAAAAATTGATAATACTAATCAAGATAAATATGCACCAGGTGAATATATGAGAAATGAATCTAAAGGTGATGAGAAGATTCAAGAAAAGCTTGGTAAATTAGATACTAAAAGTGAAAATAACATTGATATGAATATTCATTTAAGTGGTCCTTATATGGGAAATGCTTATGCTGACTATAGAATAACTGGACATGCTCATTTATCTTATACTGCTGCTAAAGGTAATTTAACAGTTAAATATGTTGATGAAAATGGAAAAGAACTTACTGATTCAATTTTTAGCACTGAAATGATTGGTAAAGAATATACAACTGAAGAAAAAGAATTTCAATATTATGAACTTCTAAAAGTTGAAGGAAATAAAACTGGTTTATATACTGAAGAAGATACTCAAGTAGTATATGTATACACTTATGTTGGTGGTACTGGTGGAGATGATCCAGACTTCCCAAGAACAGGTATTGAAAGCAATAATATAGTTGAAATTATTTCTATGTTAAGTTTAGCTGCACTTGGTACAACTATCTTACTTAAAAAGAAATTAATGTAATAATTTTATAATAAAAATCGTACTTTTAATGGTACGATTTTTTTATTTGTTTTTAATTAAAATATAAACTCATTTTAATTTTTCTATTGCTTCAATAGATAATCCAGTAAACTTAGATATTTTTTCTATAGGTTCACCTTCTTCAAGCATCTTTTTAGCCATAGATAAATTTGCTTCTTCTCTACCTTCTTCTTTTCCAAACTCTCTTGCTTCTAATTTATCCATATAAGCATTATCTTCTTCTAC
>CAKOKV010000051.1 GCA_934095805.1 uncultured Bacilli bacterium
TATCATTTAAGAAATTTTTAGTACTTGTTTTACCATAACTTCCTGTAATACCAATCTTCTTTAAATCTTTCATACCATATAATTTATTTTGGGCTTGTCTTTTATAATGTAAATAAACTAATTTTTCAACAGGTCTATTTATAATATTAGCTAACATTACTATAAATGGATTTAAATATGCTATCAAACCTATATAAGTATAATATCCATATAAACTATTTTCATTAAATAAGAAGAGCATTGGCATTATTCCTATTAAATAAAGAATTAACATAGTTACATATAATCTTTTTATTCTAGCTGTTATAACTAATGGTTTTTTTGATTGCTCTTTTTTTATTTTTGATTTGTATAAGAAATATACGATTACATAGAATATTGAAAATATTATTACACTTGCATTAAATGTTGTATATTTAAATAATGTAAAAAATACAAACAATAAATCGAATGTTATAAATACCTTTGTTAAATTATCAAGTATCCATTTAAAATATCTATTTCCGTCATTATACCAATTTTGTTGTAACATATGCATTGATTTTCTTGCCTTATATATTACATACCAAAAATAAGGTATTAAAGATAATATAAAATATGTTTTCATTTTTTATCACTTCCTATAAAATTATCTAAAACTCTAACAGTTTGAACCAAGTTTTCTAAATAAGCATAGTGTGTGCAACCTTCATATTTAACTAATCCACAATTTGGTATTATGTTTTCAAGTTCTTCACCATCTTCAATAGGTACTGCTGCATCATTTGTTCCCCATATTAATAATGTAGGACATTTTATTTTTTTAGCTTCCTCACTTAAATCTAAATTAACATGTTCAACTAATATTTTTCTCATTGTTTCACTAGCATTTCTATAATCTGTTGATCCAACATGCTTTTTAACAAAACTTTCTAGTCCTTTTAATCCAGGTATCTTTTTAACAGTTTTATATATTTTCATTTTAAATGTTGGTTCTGATATATTTTTCTTATATGGACTAGCTAGTAGAACTAATTTATTAGTCTTATACTTTATTGCATAAGCAAGAGAAACTTTTCCACCAAAAGAATGCCCAATTAAAATCGGATTTTTTATATTTAGTTCTTCAAACATTTCATTCATGCAATCTGCATAATCATAAATAGACCAAGTTTCTTTTGGTTCATCACTTTCTCCAAAACCTGGTAAATCAACTATTAGAACACTATATTTCTTTATAAATGGCTTTGCTATTGGCATCATCATTTTTATATTTTGACCCCAGCCATGTAAATAAACTAGTGTTATATCACTATCATTTCTATAAAACTCATAATTAATATTTATATTTCTTATAAACATTTGCATTTGTTTCACCTAATTAATTATAGCATAAAAAAGTGTATTTAGACTTAAATACACACTTTCTTTACGATATTTGTTATAAATTTATATTAATTTTTACGACTTCTAAGAATTAATGAGATGAAACTGTTATTTCTAGGTGTTCCAAAAATCATTTCATCAACATCATAAATACTTCTTTCTCTAGCTTCCATTTCTATTAATTTTCTCATATTTTCTAAATATAATTTCTTTTCTGTTTCATTTATAAAATCAGCTTTTAATAATTCCTTATAGTCAGACACCATATCTTCTAAAGGTAGAATCTGACCATATAGCACTTCATTTATATTATGAATTAATATTTCTAATCTTTCTGTTTCTTCTTCGTCAATAAATTCTAATCTTTTTTGAAACTCATTTCTCATTTTAAAAAGCTCAGCTGTTGATCTTCTCTTTATTTCTGGTGTAAATAATATATTCAAAATAGGATGTTTTTCAAAAATATTAACATCTTCACTCATAGCAGTTTCAAATATTTTTTCTATATTTCCATAAAATATTTCCTCTAATAGTAAATATCTATGATTAAATTTTCTATATTTTGTTTTATGTTTTTTGATGTCATCTAGATTATGAGCTCTAATTGTACCTACTTTTCCTAAAATATCAAGATATCTATCTGTGTCAATTCTTGATTTTACTCTCGCATCAAGTTCATATGATAAACAATCATAGTTTGAGTCATAATATTTTAATTCGAAAGTATGTGATAATAATAAGTCCATTAAAATTTCAATGTCACTATAATCTAATCTTTTAAATCCCACTGTTTTATTATCTTGATATAAATGTCTAAGTTCATGAAATACTGTTAATAGAATACCTTTATAATCTACTTTTCCATTTCTTAATATTCTTTTATAAGATTCTGGAGATATACAAATCACTTTATCTTCATAACTTCCTTGAGTTCTACTTGATTCCTTTAAAACTTTAAAGTAACAATGTGTATCATTAGTGTGAGCAAAGTTTTTTATTATACTATTTATTACTGATTTTAATGTTTCTCTACTCATTAATATATTTTTATCTACAGTTTCTCTAAAATATAAATCTATATATCTTTGAGGAACTGGATATACTGCATAATTAATTATTTCTGTTAATCTATTATATTCTTCCTTTGGTAATTCTTCTTTTTCTAAATATTTATCAAATGTTTCAAGTTGTTGAAGCATTTTCTCTTTTAAATTAAGTTCACTAAAAAAATCATTTATTTGTTTTACCTGATTTAATAATATTTCTTCAGCTGCTTTTTCTTCTTTATCATTTTCGTCAAAACCAACTTCAACTTTTAAAAGAATTATTGCTTCTTTATATGCATTTAGTTCTTTAATTATTTCTTTTTCTTTATCTGTTCCTACTACATATTTTTTATATATTTTAATTATATTACTAATAAAATACTCTTCGTTAATCATTTTACTAGATCTAATAGCTCTTTTTAGTTCCTTAGATACAAATGAAAAAAAGCATGATAAAATTTCGTTAAGTTTTACACTTTTAAAATGACTTTTATTATTATCATAGTCTAATAATTTATTAGTTTCATTTTCTTTGATGCATATGTTATAAACATCTTTTTCACGAATTTTTATCATACTTACCCCTGAGTGCTACATATTATAACACTTATTTTGATTTTTTACTAATCTTTTTAAGTTTTTTTAAGTGCTTTTTATAATTTTTAACATATTCTTTTAAATCCATTGATGGTTTGATTGGAAAAATAAATGAATGTTTTTCTTTAATTGATTGTTGATGTTCTTTAATAGTTCTCTTAAATTCTTCGTATCTTAATACTGCTCCACTTTCTTTAGCATATGCTCTTACCTTAGATAATAATTTAGTTGAATAAACATAGTCAATTATAAATGTTGCTGTAAACATACCAAGAATATATGAAAATATTAAATGATTATTAAACCATAATATTTTTTCTAATATAAATTCTGATAAGAAATAATAATATACTGCACTTATCATCGTCCATATAAATGAAAATAATGGACATATTATTCCTTTGTAATTTCCCCAGTTATCACTATAATCCCATAACTTAACAGGTTTATTTACAAATGATAGTCCTCCTATAAATTCTATTAATGTCATCGCCGCACCCATTAACAATATAATTAATATGCTCGGTAAATTCATTTCATAAAAAGTTATATATATTACAGTTAAAGTACATAAACCAAAACCATAAATTGGTAAATAAGGACCAACTAAAAATCCTGGGTTTACCCAATAACCGTGAGCTAATCTTCTATAAAATAATTCTAATATCCATCCAAAAGTACATCCAATAAAAAATAGAAATACAATATCTAAAAATATTATCATGTAGTCACCACTTTCTAATATTTATTATTATATCATACTTCTATATTTATTTATATTTATTAATTATTATTACATATACACTTTAATTTTTATGTATAATTATTTAGTTATTTTTGTTAACACTTTAAAATCTATATCATGATAAGCAACTTTATAAAAATCATAAGTTATTTTATCTTTTGTAGTGTTTTTTACAGTAACTTTATTATTTCCTTTGTAATACCAGAATCCACCAACATTATAAATTTTATTTTCATCCCATCCAAGTGACACTAATAGGTTCTTAGTCATGCCTGCATAGCCTCCGCCACCACACATTAAGAAAATATTTTTATCTTTTGGAAATAAATATTCTAATATTTCAATTGATTCTTCATAGTTAGCTGTATACTTTCCATCTTTTTCAGTAAAAAGAGTTTCTCCTTCATAAGTTTTTCCTACTTCTTCTGGAAGACCAGTAACATTAACTAAATATGGATAAGGCACTACTTCAAATCCTTTTACAAATCCCGATAGATATGCATCTCCACCTATTGCTTCATAATTTCCTGGGTCTTTAAGCATACGCATATCTCTATAAACTGAATCATTTCTTTCTAAATAATTATCTATTGTATCCTCATATATATTTTTATCTATACCAAATTGAGTTCCTCTTACTCCTTCTGATAATTCTGGTTTTGGTAGACTATTGTTATCACATTTTGAATTAAATATAAAATAACTAATTAGGCCTCCTACTAAAAAACATACTACTAAAGATATTATTAATTTTGTATTCTTTTTCATTTTTACTCCTTTCGTAATTTAATAATATTATATATTTAATTTAATGTGTATAATCTCATGGTTGAACTACTAAAATGAGAGTTGAGTTTATTTTAATTCTTTAAATACTTTCGCTAAATCATCATTTATCACAAGAGTAGCTGAATTATCATATTGAGTTTTGTCATTATTAATTATAACTAAATTTTTTCCTTTAAAATAAGATACTAAGCTAGCAGCTGGTTCAACTGTTAATGAAGTTCCTGCTACAATTAACAAATCACACTTACTTATATATTCTTCTGCTTTAATAAAATCATCAGGTAACATTTCTCCGTATAAAACAACTGCTGGTTTAATTAGTCCACCACATTCACATCTTGGTATATCCTTACTATTAAATACGAATTCCGCTGTATATTCTTTGTGACATTTTATACAATAATTTTTATAAATTGTTCCATGAAGTTCTAGTACATTTTTACTTCCTGCTTTTTGATGTAATCCATCTATATTTTGTGTAATTATTGCTTTTAGTTTTTTACTTTTCTCTAATTTAGTTAAGTATTTATGTATTACATTAGGTTTAACATTTAAAGCATTCATATTTTCTTTATAATATTTATAGAATTCTTTTGTAAAACTATAAAAGCATGATGAACTTAACATAAATTCTGGAGTAACATTTAATGCATTATTTTTATTACTGTATAAACCATCTTTACTTCTAAAATCTTTTAATCCGCTTGCAGTTGAAACACCTGCTCCTCCAAAAAATACAATATTATCTGATTCATTAATTAATTCTTGTAATTCTTCTATTTTCTTTTTCATTATAATCACTTCCATTTTATATTTACATATATCTCTTTTATTATTATATAATTTTATTTAAGTTTTTTAACAATTTATCAATTAAAAAGAGCATATTTTGATGCTCTATACACTAAATCTCTTTATTTCTACAATATTCTAAGAAGTTTCCTGATGTTCCGCCTATATATCTGCCAGAATAAATATTGTATCTTTGACTATTTATTGATTCGTTGCAAAATTTATTTTTACCGGAGTATTTTATATATCTTATATTGTTATATGCAAACACATTGTAACTCATATACTTTAGTTTACTAGGTAATTCAACATAAGATAGTTGATTTCCTTCAAATGCATATGAATTAATAGCTAATAAATTAATCGGTAATCTTACACTTATAATATTTTTATATCCAAATGCACCAGATGATATATATGTTATATCTTTGCCATTATACTTGTCAGGTATATAAACTTTTGATGGACATGAGTCTGCATCTGGGGAGTCATCTTCTGTATCATAGTAATCCGTTATTCCATAACCATCAGTAGAACTATCATACTTAAATTCAAAACAACTTGCTGGTGTATCATCATATACATTTATTGTTCTTTTTAATATTTTTATTTCTTTATCTGTTTTTACAACATAGTTATATACAAACTCTCCTTCTTTTTCTCTAAGATTTGTATAACTATAAAAATCTCCCTCATTTGTTAACTTTTCTTCATTATTTTTAATTCCTGCATCGACATAATTTTTAACATCATTTATATGAATATCTACAGCACTACCGCCTATTAATTGTAAGCCATTTTTACTTGCTTCTCTTTCTATTGTTAGACCTTCATATTTTTCTCCATATATTGTTCCAATTATTAGATATACCTTTTCTGGATTTTCTATAGTAAATTCATATCCCGGTTGTACAATACTCGGTCTATAATTTGTAGGTCCATCATCTTTACTATTATATAATTGTCTTAGTTCGGATTCAGTTATTATAATTCCCATTTTGAAATCCGAATTTATTACTTTGTATGTTCCTAACATTTTATTTGTAAAGTCAAGTTCGAATATTAATTCATTATTTTTTACTGCTTCTGTTTCGCCATCATAAGTCACACTTAACAGTTTCTTTTGTGTCAGCATTCCTTCTTCTATAATATGGTTATTTTTCATTTCATCGATTTCAGATTTCATAAGATCTATTCTGGCTTGTACATTTTCTTTTTCTTTCTCTGGAACACCAGCAAAAGGGTCTTCTCCTGTAATTTCTATAAGTTTATTAAAAATCTCTTGACCAGAAAGTGCTTTATAAAATGGGTTCATAGAATTATCTTTTATTAATGACTCATTTATTATATCTTGTTTTGGTGTTTTTATTTCATTCAATTCACTAAGATCAATAATAGTTCCTGACTTTGGATCTTCAGTTACATCAACCGCTAAAAGATTACTATACTCGCCATCTCCTAGGGCACTTATTGATATACCGTCATCTAATGTTCCTGTGCAATCTTTATATTTTTGGTCATCTAAGTACTTATTACAGTCAAATGTAATACCTGTTTCATCTAGAACTTCTAAGTTTGAACTTTTTACCATTCCTCTAACTTGAGAC
>CAKOKV010000052.1 GCA_934095805.1 uncultured Bacilli bacterium
ACATTCTTATCCGCTTCTTCATATCCATAACTATTTTTATAATTATTAAACATTTTTTCTTGATCAGCATAACTTCTATAACCATCAGAAAGTACAAAAATATGACCCTCATCTTTAGCTGCTGAAATTAACTCTTCGATATTACCAAGTATACTCTTACTTATTTTAACACCTTTATATGAAATAGATACAGGTACATCAATAATATCATCTGGTTCATAATCTTTACTTAAACCATATAGCCTATTAACAAGCATAAGTTCATTCTTACTTGTATCAGTTTCTTTTTCATTATCAAGCCACTCTACATCAGCTTCAGTATTAACTATAGCAACAATATGAGTAAAAGTATCATCTTTATTTTTAGATTTATAATCTAAATATTTAGAAAGATTTTTATATATAAAATACTTTTCCTTAATAAATAAAACAATATTTTTATTATATTTAACCTTTAATAAAGATTCAATTTTATCATCACTCAATTTATCTTTTATAACTTTAATCTCTTCTTCATTATAACCAACATTTAATAACTTATATTCATCTGTTTTTTTATAATTATAATCACTTATCATTTTAATACTAAAAACAATTATACTTACTAATATAACTATAAACACAAAGAATCTATAATAATTAAACTTTCTAACAACCATTTAATTCCTCCATAATAATTATACTAAAAATTAAAGAAAAATCATATAAACATAACAAATATATACAAAATATGACACAAATTATTTAATAAATAAAAAATATATGATAAAATCAAATTATAAACATAGAAAGGAGTTAAATATGTACGGAGATTATAGTGTATATGGAGACAGCATATCAATGGATTCAAGTAACTTATTAGGAGGAGCTTTATTAGCTAGTTTTGGCACAATGATGTTAATATCTTCTGCTGTTGGATTAGTAATGTTAATCTCAATGTGGAAAATATTTAAAAAGGCTGGTAAACCAGGTTGGGCATCAATTATACCTATTTATAATATTTATACGATGATTCAAATAGCAAAATTACCAACTTATTACTTGTTATTATTTATAATTCCAATAGCTAACATTTATGCAATGTTTAAAATTTATATTGAATTAGCACATAAATTCAACAAATCAACTGGATTTGGAGTTGGATTAATATTCTTAAGTGTTATTTTCTTCCCTATGTTAGCATTTGGTGATGCTACATATGAAGATAGTATTATTGAAACAAATAATAATGTTCCAAATAATAATACAAATAATGTTGTAAACAATAATTTAAATAATGTAAATAACACTGTTGTTGAACAAAAATCTGTTCAAAATACATTTATTCAAAATGACACACCAGTAATGCAACAACAACCAACAACTACAACTAGTTCATTAGAAATTCCAGAAACAGAAGAAATGAAACCTGAAATTCAAAGTGAACCAGTAACAACAGTTACTGAAAACAAATTTGTTTCAAATCAAATTAATATTCCAAATTCAGAACCAGTAAATGATATAAATAATAATCAACAATAAAAAAATTCACAATTGTGAATTTTTTATTTTCTTTCAAATGTTGTACCTTCTCTTGTATCCTTAAGAATAATACCCATTTCTAACAAATCATTACGAATCTTATCAGCCAATTCATAATTCTTGTTCTTCTTAGCTTCATTTCTTTCTTCTATTAATTTTAGAATTTCTTCGTTAGACTCATCACTTGTATTATTACTTTCAGTTAATGATAAACTAAGAACCTTATCAAAATCAGAAATAAGTTTATATTTAGTACTATCATTAGTATCTAATTTTAATACTTCAAATACAAGAGTTAATGCATTAGCAGTATTCAAATCATCTTCTAAACATTCCTTAAACTTTAAATCATATTTATTATAAACATCATTATCAATTTCTTCATTCTTTTTAAGACTTAAAACCCTATTTTTAAGTTTCTTATAAGCAGTTTCTGCACCATCTAATGAAGGATAACTAAATGTTAATTGTTTTCTATAATGACTTTGTAAACATAAGAAACGATAACTAAGTGGATCATAACCATTTTCTACTAATGTATCAACAGTTAATGTCTTACCATGACTCTTACTCATCTTTCCACTCTCATCATTTAAATGTTCACCATGAACCCAATAATTACACCAATGATGCCCTAAAAAACTTTCTGATTGAGCAATCTCATTAGTATGATGTGGAAATATATTATCAACACCACCACAATGTATATCTAAATGTTCACCCAAATATTTAATACTAATTCCAGTACATTCAATATGCCATCCTGGATATCCTAATCCAAATGGGCTTTCCCATTTCAAATCTTGAGAATCAAATTTAGATTTAGTAAACCATAAAACAAAATCAGTTTTATTCTTCTTATTTGTATCAACATCAACAGAATCTCTTACTCCTTCTAATAAATTTTCTTCTTCATGATTTGTAAGAACATAATATTTATCTAATTTACTAGTATCAAAATAAACATTGCCACCAGCTTCATAAGCATAACCATCTTTTAGTAACTTCTCTATTATTTTAATATATTCATCAATATTTTGTGTAGCAGGAGACACTAATTCTGGTTTTTTAATATTTAATTTTTCAAAATCTTCAAAAAATTTATCTGTATAGAATTTAGCAATTTCAAGAACAGTTTTATGTTCCTTTTTAGCAGAACTAACCATCTTATCATCGCCACTATCAGCATCACTAGTTAAATGACCTACATCAGTGATATTCATACATCGTTTAACATTATACCCTAAATATCTTAATGTCTTTTCTAAGATATCTTCCATAATATAAGTCCTTAAATTCCCAATATGAGCAAAATGATATACTGTAGGACCACAAGTATACATAGTAACAAGCTTATCATTCCAAGGTTTAAACTCCTCTTCTTTATGACTAGCTGTGTTATATATCATTAATGACATATGTTTCACCTCTTCCTTTAACAATGATTTTAACACATTTTATAATAATATTCTATGATATAAAACAAAAAAGATTGAGAATATTCAATCTTTTTAAACTATTTAACGACAAATTTTAAAGTACTTGGTATATTTGTAATACTACTATCATTAAACTTAGCAGCAGCACTACTATTTTTAGCATAACCAGTTGTAGCTTTAGAATTATAAAATAATTCACTAAAATCTTCTACATTACTAATGTCAAAACTACTTAAATCAATAGTGTTAACATAACTAGATTTAAACATACCTTTCATAGAAGTTAATTTAGAAGTATTAAATTTATCTAATCCAATAACATTTTTAATTTGAGTATTATAGTTCCATATATCACCAAACATATAGTTCATACTTGTTACATTACTAGTATCAAAATTAGATACATCTAAATCAGTAATTTTAACTCTGCTAAACATAGAATTCATATTAGTAACTTTACTTGTATTAAATTTATTTAATCCTTTTATTTTTGTTAACTTATGACAGTAAAACATACCACCCATATCAGTTACATTGCTTGTATCAAAACTGCTTACATCAATTTCAGAAATATTACTTCCACTAAACATAGAATTCATATTAGTAACCTTACTTGTATCAAAACTTTTAATATTTAATGTTTCAATAGAACTATTAGTAAACATATTAGCCATATTTGTTACTTTACTTGTATTAAAATTACTTAAATCAAGATTTTTAGTTTTAACATCCCAGAACATACCATTCATATTAGTAACCTTACTTGTATCAAAACTGCTTACATCTAAATTTTCATCAATAGTACCAGTAAACATATGAAACATAGTTGTTACTTTTGATGTATCAAATTTATTTAATCCTTTTATTTTTTTAGATTTATTTCCATTAAACATATATGCCATATTTGTTACTTTACTAGTATCAAAACTGCTTAAATCCAATTGTAAAGAGTTATTTGAAAACATACTATACATGCTTGTAACTTTACTTGTATTAAAATTAGTTAATCCTTTTACCTCTTTGCCATGAGAATTATTAAACATATTTTCTAAAGTAGTAGCATTACTTGTATCAAAATTAGTCAAATTAATATATTCAACATCAGAAAACATAAACATCGCACCAAATGAAGTAACATTACTAGTATTAAAGTTTTCAAGTCCAATTAATTTTTTAGTTTTAGCCCCACTAAACATATTAGACATATTAGTTACTTTACTTGTATCTAATGAACTAACATCCAGTGAATCTACTTTACTTCCCGAAAACATATATTGCATCTTTACAACATTTCTTGTATCTAACGAACTCAAATCAAGTTCTGTAACAGCAGTACTAGCGAACATACTATCCATTACAGTTACTTTGCTAGTACTAAAGTATTCCAAATTTATATTTTCAGCTTTACTACTATTAAACATATTACCCATAGAAGTTACATTTCTTGTATCTAATTTTTCTAAACCTATTATTTCAGTAGCATAGCTTCCATAAAACATTGAATTCATATTTACTACATTACTTGAGTTAAAATTACTTATATCAATTGAACTAGCATGACTATATCTAAACATTGCATTAGTTGATACTACTGGTTTACCATTTATTGATGAACATATTTCACCACTAACTGGATTTGTACTTGATTTATCTGTAAGTTGTACTCCCCATCCATCAGTTCCTAAATACATCCAACTAATGCCTTCATTATCTTTTAGATTTCCTCCTTGTTGTTTATATCTATATGTATAGGGACCTCGAACAAATTCTGCACCTTGAACTAGTTTACCATCATAAGTACATTTAAGTACCTCTGGAGCATTAGGATTACCACTACAATCTCCTTCTTCTATATCATCTATAGTTAAATCATTAACAGTTGTCTTATTTCCTCTTAGACAATAAGTTCCATTTGTTATTTTTACATTTTTTATATAACCTTTATTATCTAAATTAATATTATACTCATAATTATTCGCATCAATATCTAATTTATTAAGAGTATTACTAATCTTTGTTATACTATTGCCTTTCATATTTTCTGAAATGTATTTTTTAGAAACTTCTTTATATATAGTCTTAGCTTCTGTTAAAAATATCTCTTTTTTAGCTCTATTAAACATTTCAAGTACATTAGGTAATGCAAGTATTACTAGTATTGCAAGTATAGCTATTACTGCTAGTAATTCTACTAATGTAAATCCCTTTTTATTCATTTAACCTAACCTCTATTCTATTAGATATTTTACCATTTAAAAAGCACTATTTCTAGTACTTTATTATTTTTTATCATCAGCTTTTTTTATATCTTCTGTATTACTAAATAAACTCTTTCTAACTTTTTCTTCTATTTCTTTATACATAGCTGGATTGTTTTTAAGAACAAGCTTAACATTTTCTTTACCTTGTCCAATCTTTTCACCTTTATAACTAAACCAAGCTCCACTCTTATCAATAATACCAATGTTAGAAGCTAAATCAATTATTTCTCCAGTCTTAGAAATTCCTTCTCCATACATAATTTCAACTTCAGCAGTCTTAAATGGAGGAGCTACTTTATTTTTAACTACTTTAATATTTGTTTTATTACCAAGAACATCTCCACCTACTTTTATTTGTTCTCCTCTTCTTACATCAAGTCTAACTGTTGAATAAAACTTTAATGCTCTTCCACCAGGTGTTGTTTCAGGATTACCAAACATAACTCCAACTTTTTCTCTTAATTGATTAATGAATATACAAATAGTATTTGTTTTATTTATAACACCACTAAGTTTTCTAAGTGCTTGACTCATAAGTCTTGCTTGAAGACCTACATGAGAATCTCCCATTTCTCCTTCTATCTCAGCTTGTGGAACTAATGCAGCAACTGAATCTATAACTATAATACTCATAGCTTCACTTCTAACTAATGCTTCAACTATTTCTAAAGCTTGTTCTCCTGTATCAGGTTGAGATAATAATAATTCATCAATATCTACACCAAGCTTTCTAGCATAAACTGGATCTAGTGCATGCTCTGCATCAATAAAAGCAGCTCTTCCTCCTGTCTTTTGTACTTCTGCAATAGCATGTAAAGCAATAGTAGTTTTACCACTTGATTCAGGTCCAAATATTTCAATTATTCTTCCTTTTGGAAAACCACCAACACCAAGGGCTTGATCAAGTAATAATGAACCACTTGATACAACATCTATATTTTTAACTCCTCTTTCTCCTAATTTCATAATAGCACCCTTACCGAATTGTTTTTCAATATCAGCAAGTACTTGATCTAAAGTTTTATCTTTTTCTTTTTTCATAAGTTTTTCTCCTTCAGTAATTTAATTGTAAAATAAAAAAAATGCTTTGTCAACACTTTTTTACAAACAATTGTTTGACTAAAATTTAATTATTAATTTTAATACTATTTGATAATTAAATTATAGTACTTCTAGTATACTTGAAAACTAAATTTTACCAGTAAATACCTATATAAAAATTGAATTTTAAGAAAATAAAAAAATATTTATTTTACATCAAATAAATATTTTTTATTCTTAACATAATATTGAATACCACTAATAACTGATAATACGGTAGCAATCTTTATTATAACTCTTGATACCCAATTAACTCCTAAAAGTGAAAATGGTAAATCATAGAAGAATAATAATGTTATACCAACTAACATAAATGCTGTTTTAAATTTACCTGCTTTACTAGCACCAACAGCACCAGATTTTTGTCCAGCTACCATTTTAATAGAATCGACGAATATATCTCTTGAAACTATAACAACTGGAACAACTACACTTATGTATCCTTCAACTGCTAAAACT
>CAKOKV010000053.1 GCA_934095805.1 uncultured Bacilli bacterium
GATTCATATAATGTATTTATAAAATAGAAATATTTTCCTTCTTTAATTTGTGTCAAGTTTTCCACAATATTTTTCATAAGAGTAAATTTATCTTTTTTATTTATACTATCAAGAATCTTATTTGAAATTTTTTCACTATCATTATCATTATCTAAAAAAACAAAATCAAACCAATTATCAACATATCCAAATTCTTTAGTATCATCAAGTTTTGGTAAAATATAAAAATTAATAAATAACAGTATTGAATCAGTTGTTTCTTTTGAATACTTGATATTTTTATTATGACTTAATGGATTTCTAATTGCACAAATCAACCCTTTTATAATATATCCATACCCACGTTGTTCATCTTTTTCTGAATTAGTTTGATTCTTGTTAATTAATAATTTGGGATTTTTTTCGGAAAAAATATTATTAATAAGTTTTTCACCATCTAAATCATAATTTTCACTTTTTTCTTGGATTAATTCTATTATGTATAAGCATGCATCCTTCAATGTGTCTTCATAGCATTCTTTTTCATAATGAGTGCCAATTGCTTTCCAAAACTCTTTATCAATGTTCTCTTTATTAATCATATATATCCTCCCAATTACAATTTATCATATTTTGTAATTTTTCTTTTAGCTTTTTCATAAATCATTGCCTCTTAATTGATATTTTATCATAAAATTATGGGAAAACAGTGCCAATTTATATCAAACAACAAAAATATGTGGTTTTCGAATATCAAAACTCATGAGTACATACACATGTATATTAAATTTAAACAAATAAAAATGAGAGCCAAATGGCTCTCAGGGGAAAAATAATGAGGTGTTTTTTGCTATATTTTGCATTAAATATTCCTGCTTATATTTAATATTTATCATTTTTCGCCGTATTGTCTCCTTTTAAAATCATCACTTTGTTCCCAAGTTGTTCCCCAAAATAAAAATCGAATTATATGAATTCGACTTTACTTATTATTAATTTCATTTATTATTTGTTCCCCGTGAGTTTTAATTTTAACAGGATTTAATATATTTAGTTTTTTTAGTTCTTCCAATGATGAAGGCTTTAATTCAATAATCTTATCCAATTCATCATTAGTGAAAACATAATAAGCAGGAATATTCATTTCGCTTGACCTTAATTTTCTAAATTTAATCAAGCGATTTTTTAAATCATCATTAATAGTGGAGTTGCAATACTTTTTTTTGTAATATTCATAATAGTTTATATCATCATTATAAGAATATTCTAAATATGATTTTGCTACCTCTTCCATTGATTTTCTAGAATCAAAATATTCATCATTTCCTCTATGATTTAAATCGTATTCTATCTGTCTAACTAATGAATCTGCTCTCAATATCTTATACTTCATATCTTTAGGAGCTTTATTTGTATTTAATATAGTATCTTGATTTGCTGCTACAACTAAAACCCTTCTATAATAATCAAAATTTTTTGAAGCCAAAAACTTCTTAATTTTAGAAGTATTGCTATTCCAAATTTTTCTTATAACTTCTCTTTGAGCTTCAACTTGCCTTAAAGGTGAATACATTCCCCTTTTAATTTTCCTTCCATTAATAGTTAATTCTCTTATAAAATCACCTTTATCTGTTACTATTATATTTCCAACAAGATTTTTGCATTCAATATAATAGGTATATACAGGTGTAATAATAACATAATCAATTTGGGCAGTTAAATCCTCATATTTAACCTTAATATCCCTCAATACAAACATTCCAATATGCGACTTTTTAAGTTGATAAGCAATTTCATTTTCACCATCTAATCCTTTTTTTACAATATATAATTCACTCATCAACTCTTCATTATTCGGATATTCTAAATTCAATTTATTTAAGGCATCATATCTATTTTGAAGATCACTATTTTCTTTATAAAAAACAGTATCTTTAAATCTAAAAGCATCAATTGCAGAATCAATGACATTATCAATTATTCCCATAAATTTCACCATCTTAATTATAATATATATATAATAACTTGTCCATTGACAAGGACAAGTTTATTAATCTATTTCATTTATTCTAACTTTAAACAATTTTGATATTTTAACAAATGAGTTTTGATCACCATCAATATAATCAGCAAAAAAATTTTCTAAATGATTATCAACAAGAAAGCTAGATTCATAAGAATCTTTTTGACACATACTATTTTCGAAGGATGTTTTATAAGTTCTATTAGTAGTTGTTATACATTCATATATATCATTTCCGCCAACAAATATTCTAAGTAGACATTGTGCTATATAATGTTGCTTTTTTGTTCTATTCCCCACTAAAACACCTCTCAATCAAAAAAAAGATATCATAATTTTAATAATATCTGTGTTATTTTAATTATAGCATCTTTCTATGTAAAAATCAGCATTTTCGCCTAAATTTTGCCTAACAATGTTTAAAATGTTCTCAAGCAATTATAAACAAATAAAAATGAGAGCTTTCGCTCTCTTCAGGGGGTTTTGGTTGAACACTTTCACTCTTATATTCGTAAAAGTATTCTGACATATTTCTATGTCAATTTAATTATATAATGATTAGTTGATTTTTGTCAATTATTAATTTTTTATTTTACAAGATTTTATATAATTATAAACCTCATCCCAATTATTTACTCTTTTACACTTAGTGTTTCTTGTTATATTTATTTTTGAATTAAATACAACAGCATCTATGTTATTTTCTAATAAAGATTCACATGTATCAATCGCATCATCAAACATAATATCTATATTTTCTTTTTTACAAATATCCGCTTTATATGAATAAGCTGTTAAAATTTTATCATATTTAATTTTGTTTTTATCTAGAAAGTCTTTTACATATTTATTTACATCTTTATAATACTTATCACTTCTTGCTGTTATAAAATATATTTGATTTCCTTCTTCTTTTAGTTTATCGATTATTTCTTTAGCACCTTTTTTAATTGGTTGCTTTTGTCCCATTTCACAAGCATAATCACTAAAGAATTCTATTATTTCTTTTTCTGTAAAGTTCCCTCTTATTATTTTATCTATATTATTAATTAGTACTTTATCATCACTATATTTGTCATCGTATTTATAAACATATTCTCTTACTATATCACATGAGTCTATTAGTGTATCATCTATATCAATGCCTATTTTCAATATATCACTCCCTTTTTTGTCTTAATGGTGATTATATCAAAATATATGTTATTTATCAATATTAATGCTTTCTAAGTAATTTCATACTGTTTTTATAGTCACCGTAAGTTTCTATTTGTATTCCTAGTGTACTTTCTGCATAATCACGTAATTCACTCATTAAAAGTGAAGGAAGCATCATACCATAACATCCACATTGATATATGTATCTATTCATTTTTTCTGATTCTAGTTCATCATAACCAACAACTGAACAGATAATAGTTTCTGCTAATTCTTTAATATTCTCTTTAAACATATCTCCAAACATATCATTATATGTCCCTTCATACAAATCTGTATCTACTACTCTTGGAGTATGTATTGTTTGAAATAATATATTTCTACTATTTAAATCATTAAACATTAATCCTTGAAGTGTTAATCTTTTCATTTCTATTTCAATTTGTCTAATTGCAGACATTAAATCTCTAATTAATATATTGCTTTCTAAATCTTGTAACTTAACACCATCTATATATTTCATTAGATATCCAACAAAATTAACTGGTTCTTCTTTTCCTAAAAATATAAATGTATGTGGAAATACAAATATATCACTTTTATAATATTCTTTTGAAGCAAATATGTTGTAGAAAGAATCTATATCTTTTGTACTATTAAACTTTTTAAATGCATGGCCTTCACTTGTAAGAAAGCACTCTGCACTCACACCTTTTCCTAAACTTTTTACCATGTATTCTTCTGGAATTTTATCTAATATTATTTTTTCTGCCATAATTACCTCTTTTGTAGTTTGTTATTTTAACATATTATTATCAATTTGTAAAATATCATTGTAAAAGAAAATGTTAACTATTCGTTAACATTATTCTATATTTACTTTAAATGAATACCATACAGTTCCTTCATCATATTTAGCATGTATTACTATGATATACTCACCTTCATCTAAGTTTAATCTTATAGATTTATCTCTTTTTATATATCCTAACTCTTTATAAACTTGTTTATCTTTATATACTTCTATTTTAGTAACATCCATATTATTTTCATGATATATTTTTTCATTCTTTTTTATGGTTAAACTATCTTTATATTTTATATCTGTTGGATCTACTGCTAGTGCTGTTTCACATGTTCGAGTAGTATTATTATCTACATCTACTTTACACCAACTATATGATCCAATTTGTGCTCTTATTTTTTCTGTTTTATCACTATTTAATATATAAAGATCATAAGGCATTATTTTTCTATAATAATCTAATGTATGAAAGTTTGTTGGAAATATATGAAAATCTGTTGCTTCATAAAAACCGCTTTCATAATTTTCATCTATTGTATGCCATTTAATTACTTTATAAAGTATTGCTGAATATTCTTTTGTACCACCATCTTTATAAGTTTTCTTTATTGGAAATAATAATATAACTAATACAACTATTATTATTAATATCTTTTTTAATTTCATAATTATTTCTCCTTTAATGATTTAAATATTTTTTTCCATAATTTACTAGATGAATAATTTAATATTCCTGCTTTATATATTCTAAGTCCATATTTGTATAATAATGCACATGTACCACCAAGTAAGGCAATTGATATTATTAAATCAAGTATTGTCATTTCACCAAGTGTATATAGTACTGGTGCTAAAATACCTGATATAAATGGTATAAATGCAGCTATTTTTATAAATGTTGCTCCTTGATATACTGATGCATATATTGCTAAATAATAACCTACCATTAAGAATACCATAACCGGGGTTTGAATTTGGTTATAATCTTCCATGTTAGTTGTCATACTAGCAAGTACTCCAATAAATAATGAATAAGCAAAGAAACTAAGTAGCATTAAAATTATAAAGAATGGAATACCATTTAATATAGTTGTAGCAAGTTCACTGCTTGTAAACATATTTATATATTCTGTTATTTTTCCTACTTCACTTGTTCCAACAACACCTGCCATATTATTTGAAGTTAAAAGTCTTATTACTATACCGATAACGGAATAAACTATTAATAAAACTCCTTGAAGTATAGCAAATACATTAGCTGATATTAATTTTGACATAAAATGTGCTTGTGGAGATACACTTGATATAATAATTTCCATACTTTTAGTACTTTTTTCTTCATTTATTTCAGCACCTATCATTTGTACTATTAATAATATTAATACAAAGAATGGTACAATAAATACTATTATTATTACATTACCAATCATTTCAATTAATTCTTGATTTTCATTTATATCTTCATTTAAATATATTCTATTTATTTCAACTGGATTATATATACTAGTAAGTAATTCTGAACTTATATTTGCTTCTTTTAATGCCATATTTGATTTTGTTGTATTAATAGCATTTATAATATCTTGATATAATAATTTATCCATTTTTTCATATGATATTACTTCTGCATCAAACATTTTATCTAATGATTTATTCTCTACTTTAGTTAAATTAATTATTACATCCTTTGTTTTATCTTTAATGATATCTTCTTTTAGTTCTTCTATTGTTTTATCTGCTTTTTTGATTTCGGTATTATAACTTTCTAAAATATCTTTATAGCCACTATTTAATGTAGTTTCTAATTCATTATAAATTCCTACATTATCAACAACATATACATTTATTTTATCTTCAAAGTCACCACCAAATAATTTAACTATTGAATCTAAATTTATAAGACCAACTATTATTATAAGTAATATTAAATTTATTATTTTAAATGATTTAGTACATACTTTCTTTTTAATACTATCTTTTGTAAGAAATTTAAATTTATTTTTCATATGCTTCACCTACTTTACTTATAAATATTTCATTTAAAGTTGGTTCTTCAACTACAAATTTTGTTACATTATTACATTTAGATATTTTTTTAAATACTGAATCTACATATTTAATATCAGATATTTTAATAGTATATTCATTTTTATTTTTTTCTATACTTTCTACTCCATCTATTTTTTTAATTTCTTCTATATCTAAATCTGCGACTACTTTTATATTTTTCTTTCTAAAATCTTCTTTTATTTTAGTTAGTTTTCCTTCTAAAACTGTGTTACCATGAACTAGTATAATTAATGAGTCACAAAAATATTCTATATGTTCCATCATATGTGATGAGAATATTATCATAGTTTTTTGTTTTTTTAGTCTTAATATTATTTTTTTAAACATTTCTACATTTATTGGATCTAATCCACTGAAAGGTTCATCTAATATTAATAGTTTTGGTTCATGTAAAATACTTATTATAAATTGTATTTTTTGTTGATTTCCTTTTGATAATTCTTTTATTTTTTTATTTTTATAATCTGTTATATTAAATTCTTCTAAATATTTATCTAATCTTTCTTCAACTTGCTTTTCTGTAAGTCCTTTTAGTACTCCATAATAAATTGCTTGTTCTAAAACTGTTTTTGATGGTAATAAACATCTATCTTCTGTTAAAAAACATATTTGATCAGTAATACTATAATCTATTTTTT
>CAKOKV010000054.1 GCA_934095805.1 uncultured Bacilli bacterium
ACATAAGTTGTGCATATTATATTATTTAATTATTATAAAAGAATTTTCCATCACCATAAGTTAAAAGAACTCTATATCCAACAATTTGCCCTTTATAAGCAAAACTCTTACAAGAAGCCGATACAACTTCATGATCATCATCTAAATATTTTAATTCAATATCAGTCAACGCTCTCTGACATTCTTCTCTTGAAAAAAATTCACATGTGGATTTAATTTTTTGATATTCTTCATCTTGGGTAATATCATTATTCTTTTTAGTATCTTCTTTTGGAACATCAATTATAGTTTGTTTGTGATCATTTGATTCTTTTTGTGTTTCAGTTTTAATTCCATTATCCTTTTTAGAATCGTTTTTACTTTCTTTAGACGGTTCTTCTGTTTTAATAGAAGAGTTATTATTAGGTTTTATATTAGATATGGCATTATCATCACTTTTGTTTTCTTCTATTTTATCTTTTTCTTTCTCTATAACCATTTCTTGTTCACTATTAGATACATTTTTTTTATCATTTACTTCACTATTTGGTAAAGTATTTGAATTATTTTCTCTTGTTTTAAGAATAAATAACGTTGTACTAGATGCTAGCACACATAAAATTAAAGTAACTACAAGAGGTATTATTATATTTCTTTGCATTAGAAATCCCTCCTTTTGTTAATACAATTTTAACACGAATTTCTAAAAAAGTCAGCACCTATGAAATGTTTTGCATATTAATTATTGGTGCATCTTGTAAAGGCGTTGCATAAATTCCTAGTGTCGCGTGTGTTTCATTAATCTTATTATAAACTAAATTAATGTAGGCAACCATGCTTTGATACCTTTGAATTGAAATATCTAAGCCAGCTAATAATCTAAAATATTCACTTGTACTAGATAATCCAAGTTCTTCTACTCTTTTATTCACATTGTTTTTTAATTCATGTGATAAAGATACTTTAATTTGCTCCATTACTCACCTCCTAAATAACAAAATAAAAAGAAGATTTATTCTTCCTCAATTAGTGCTTTTAATTCTACCCATACTTTGACCAGACAACTTTTCTTATGTTTTTGTAATGTTCCTTTACACATAGCTAGTTTTTCAGCAATATATTCTTCAGATTTACTTTTAAAGAAAGTATCAATTAAATATATCGCTTCTTCTTTTGTAAGTTTAGTTGCAATTATATCCATAAGTATAGAATAAAATGATACAATCCAATATTCCTTTTCACATCTTCTAGCTACTATACTTTCAACCTGACTTACATTACTTCTCTGACTCATTACCTCTCTTAATTGATAAGAAGGTGTGATTTTAATCATTTCAGATTCAATAGGATATTTATAAACATATTTAGCATCTTTAAATCTTATAAATATCTTTTCAACTTTTGCTCTTATTTCTTTTACATCATAATTATTTAATGAATACGTACTTAACGTTTCTACATATTCATAATATTTTTCAGACTTCGTTAAAAAATCTATTGGAAAATTTACTAATTTTTCAAAAGTTAAATCTAATTCCATAAAATCTGCCTCCTTTCACTAAAAAAGGAACTTAAGAGGCGAAAAAACACCTATATAAGCTCCTTAACTACTTTCTGCATATCCAAATAAATATAATATATAACCTTTTCTATCAATCATTATACCACCCGAATTGCTGTCTATTCTAATGGAAAAACCTTTAAAAGTCAAGGGTTTTGCAGAAAAAAGCACTAAAAAATGGCTAATTCCTTTGAGAATTAATCCATTTTACTACATTATAACCTAATTATTTAAAAGGTCAATACTATTCAAAGTACAAATTTAGTTCATTTCTCGGTCTATTTTCAGTTCATTTTTAGTATAATTTTTAAGCTTCGCTTTTTTTATTCATGCGTCTTGCTAACTTTATAAGTTTATTTATCTTGACGTGTTTTAAATAGATTTTTAAAATATTATAATAGATTTTAGCAAGTGAATAACTCTTTATTTCTTTATACAACAAGGTACTTGCAATAGCATTATCATAACCAACAGATAAATAAACCTGATAAGAATTATAATCATCTAGTTTACTTATAATAGTACTATATTCATATTCATCTTTTAAGCATTCATAAAGATCAATAACATGTTTATTTTTCTTCTTATCCTTGGGCGTATTATAAGAATACCTTTTTAATTCTTTTATTTTGTTTGGATAGATATTATCATTTTTCAAATCTATTTTTTCTTCTTTATATTTATGATTATAGTAATTGTGAATTTGCTTAGCACAAGAATATAATATTTCTATCGCTAGTGCTTGGTCTTTAATATCCCCTTTTTCACATTTACCAGACAAGAAATTAGTTAAGTATTGTTCTCTTGACAATTCATTATATCCCAGTATGTTTTTCTTTTCTTCTTCTTTATACAAATTACCTAAAGATATTCTTTGATATGCTTCTCCTCCAATTATATCTGTGTTTCTATATATATCAATATCAAAGTGTTCTAAACCACCGTATTTTTCTTCTTCCAAGAAATCTTTAGTTCTATCTTTAATTTCTTTTGATTGATAACTATGTACTTGTATATTCATAAGTGTTCCGATATGAATATTTATATGTTCATGTCTTATTCTACCATTATTTTTATAGTAATCTTTTGATTCTATCCAACCCCTTCTTGAAAACCCATAATGAAGTAAGTTTAAATTTACATGTGTTATATAAGCACCATGTGAATTTTTAAAATTAATCTTTCCATAAAAGTTTTTTTCACCATATTTTTTAAAATCTAACTTTTTAATATCATAAAAACTAGGAATTTCCTGATTTTTAAATATTCTTTTATAGTCATTTATATTAAATACTTCCAGCTCGTCGTTTGGAGTAAAACAATCACCAACTAAAGTACCTGATACTATTCTTTTATTATCTGATAATTGATTATTTATTTTTATAAAATCACTTAATAAGTCTATAAAATGATATCCACTATGAAATAGTTTTCCATATCCATACTTATATGGATGATTTTCTTTATTTAAATCATGTGGCATTTCCCAATTACCATCACAATGGTATATATCAATATATGTTATTGGAACTTGATATTTTAAAACGATTTCATTAAGTAAATCTTTTATATATTCATAACCTCTATGATATTGTCTTTGACACATAACCTTACACATAGATTTTGAGTTTTCAGCCATTTGTAATATATTATAATATTGCTTTCTGGTTTTATTAATATTTCTAATACTTGTCATGTTTTTATTAACCGTTATTGGTTTATCAGTTAATACATCATAATTATTTCTAAGGGCAAATTCAACATACATATTGTGTGCTTTTGGTTCTGTTGAAATTATTATGTGAGTTACTTCTAATGTCTTACATACCGATAATAAATTACTCGCAACTTCTTCTGGTAAACGTTCGTTATCTTTATATTCATCAGAAAGACCGAAAAATTTTGTGTTCTTAAAATCTTTTTCTTTTAAATAGCTCATTGTACTTTCTTTTTTTGAATTTAAATCCACTACAAGTGCAAGATTTACTTTGTGTTTTTTAAAATAATTTAAATAAATTCTTTTAGCATGTGGCCCTAACCCTATTAGTGCTATATTTTTATTCATGACAATTCCCCCTCGTCGCTGATGGCAACTATTATACCAAAGAAAAAAAGATATTTGTCATATCAATTTTTCATAGTATTATTCGTTTTTGAATAGCTAAAGTTACTTGTTTAAATTCATATAATACTTTAATATTTCATAATCTCTTTTTACTATAAATTTTGAATGATATAAATTTTCATATTGTGAAGCTATTAAAGTATGTTCAGATTCTTTTATTAACTTCATTGCCTCTTCTATTGTTAGCCAGATTATCCTAGCACCCTCGTCTTTTTCTTTTTTTGTAAAATGTGTTTTTTTTATTTCTTTGACATATCCAACATAAACATAGGATATTTGTTTAAAATTATCTTGTGATTTATGCTCTTCAATATTTCCTAAATAGATAATTTCATTTTGTAATACTACACCGCTTTCTTCGTAAACTTCCCTTAAAAACGCTTGAATGGGTGTTTCATTTTCATCTATTCCTCCACCTACTAACTTATACTCATTTTTATTTTTTTTATTTAATGTTGCAATTTTCCCATCATTATCAAGTACTATTCCTCTTGCTCCATATCTAATTCTTGGATTATCAAATTCCTTTTCCTTAAGACCAAAATCTTTATCGGTTATTATTTTAAAACTATCCATTTTCATCTCCTATATAAAGAAAGAGTTAGTTTTCATCTAAAACTAACTCTATAAAACATTTAGTAATATTATTTATTAAATTTTTATGATATATAATTCCAATTATATTCTTTGGTAATTCTTCTTTTAAATCAAGTATTACTAAATCCGAATCTTTTACCTCATCACTAATAAAATATCCTATTGAGTTTGTTTGTTTAATAAAATCAATCATAAGTTTTGAATCGGGCATTTCAACAATAGGATTTAATTCTAAATTATTTGCTTGTAAAACTTCATCTAATAATTGTCTTCTTCTTGAACTTCCCGGAATAACTAATTTATATTTTAATAAATCTTTTAACGTTTTTATATTATCCTTTTCTTTATCATAAAATTCTTTTGAACATGCAAATACTGTATCAAATAAACCTATTGCCTTAACATCAATATCTGTTTTATTATCATTATTAATATTTGGCAAGTAATCTAGTAAAACATCTATTTTATGTTCCAATAAATAATTATTTAAATTAACAGCACTGTCTGTTATAATTCTTACTTTAACTTTTGGATATTTGGTATTAAACTTAACTAAATATGCAAGTAATTTATTATCTGCTATATTTCTTGTAGTACCAATAGTCAAATAACTTCCCAATTCATTTGAATTTAATGAGTTAAATAAATTATCTAATTTTTTATACCATTTTTCTCCGTCTAGTGTTAATTTAATTCCCTTATTTGTTCTAATAATAAGTTTTTGTTTTAATTCCTCTTCAAGTCGTGCCACACTTTTTGACAAGTTCCCCTGCGAGACAGACTGATTATCTTGAGATGCTTTGCTAAAGCTCCCCTTTTTTGCTACTATGTAAAAGTCATAAAGTGCGGATAAATTGTTTCTTACATCAAACATTATATCACCCCTTAAATTGCCATTATTCTACTATAAAAACCAATAAAAGTCAATTTATACATATACATTTGCAATAAAATTATGTGAAAAAGAGCGTTTTTGCTTAAAAAATTATAATTTTGCATAATTTTATTTATGCTTTGATCTTAATTTTATTATTAAACAATGACATAATAATTGCTCCAAAACTATTACCCAAAATCATAAACAACATTGATATTGCAGATTTAAATGACCAAGCTTTTGCTAATGAAATATAGTACATATTAGCAATACAGTGTTCAAATCCACACAAAATAAATACCACTACACATATAAATATAGATAAATATTTTATTATAGAGTCTTCTCCTTTTTTAAAATTATTAACTGCTATATACATAAGAATTCCACAAAATACGGATAATATGAATATACTTAAATAATTATCGCTGATTTTAATTATAGCCATTTCTCTTGCTATAATACTTATATTAGCAATTCTTGTATTTAGTATCAATAATGCTGTAATGATTGTTCCTAATAAATTACCTAACAAAGTAAATATAAGAGTTTTTAAATACCCGAATTTATTTTCTAGTATATAACCTATCATTCCCGTATATAAATTCATTTTATAAACACATATTGTAAGAAGCCCTATTGCAAAAAGTATAGCTCCAACTACTTGGTTTGAAACACTTAAATAGATTGTTCCTCCAATTCCTATCATTATTCCAGCATATATTCCTTTTAATAAACTGCTTACATTCTCTTTTATATTTTCTTTTTTAATTTTTATCATTATCCACCACCTTATATTTAAAATAAAAAGGTATGTTAGAAGCTATTTTTGAATCTCACATACCTTGTTTTCTATTATACTTTTTTTAGAATCTATAATTCGTTGATTACTAGAACCTCTAAACGGAACATCATAACTTTTTAATTCTAGCATAAATGGTCTATCTACTAATACATCTATATTTAAAAGTAATTCTTTTAAATTAGTTTCTTTATTAGTTCTTATTAAAAGTTCTTCCATCTTGTAGCCGGTATAGCACCATACATTTAAACCTAAACTTTGACAATATTTTGCAATTTCTAGACAAGCATCAATTTGGATTAATGGTTCTCCTCCTGATAGAGTTACTCCTGTTTGAAAACTCACATTTCTTATTTTCTCACAGACTTCCTTAACATCAACCAAAAAACCTTTTTCTACGTTCCATGTTTCTGGATTATGGCATCCTTTACAATGATGAGGACAACCTTGCATCCATATAACAGTTCTTATTCCTTCTCCATCAACAATGCTTTCTTCAGTTAAGTTAGCAGCAAGTCTTATTTGCATATTTTTTCTTATTTAAAATTCCATCAGTTGTATGTTTTACTCTATCTCTTTCTTCAGCTTTTTTACCATTATTAAATCTTTCAACAGTACCAACTAAATATCCTGTGATTCTTCTAATTCTATCAAAACCTACTCCATCTCCGATTTTCTTTTCAGCTCTTTCT
>CAKOKV010000055.1 GCA_934095805.1 uncultured Bacilli bacterium
TCCAGTATCATTTTTACTTCTAGCAAATTCACTAACAATACTCTCTTTTCTAGCTTTAGTTAATGCCATTACAAAATCCTCCTTTTCCCTTATAATCCGTTAATTCCGAGTAAAGAAGTAAGAGGTACATCTAAACTAAGAATAAACTTCTATCTAATAATACTATATTTTTAATTAAAAAGCAAGAAATTTCGAATAATTACCTAAATAATCATTCATTAATCATATCACACATATGAGATACATCTACAGCTATATCATTTTCTAATTTTGTAATTGTAACATAACCTATACAATCATTACCATCTTTATCTTTCGTTAACTCTAGAAAAACATCATCACTACTATTAAATATTTCTTCCATACTCATCGTAACTTTACCATCACTATCAAAATTAAATATTTCAGGATTTTCTTCATAAAGAATTTTTAAATTACTAATCACTATATCAGGATTATCATTTCTCATACCCTTAATTTGTAATAACAATATATATTGATAAAAAGCAAATAGTCCAATAATCAGAGCTAAAAAAGCAATAATAACCTTATTTTTACTCATCAATTTCACCTACCAATACATTAAAATGAATTGATGTTTTTGAAAAAGCAAATATTGAAGAATTTCTCTTTTGCTTTGTATAAATATGAAAATAATATCTACCATTTTCAGTAATAAAACTAGTTACATCTCTTTTAAATTCACCCTCATAAATAGTTTTTCCATCTTTCTGAATCATCATTGTTTTATTATCATCAAATACTTCTTTAAGTTTAAAATATTTTAATTTATTATTATCAAATGTTGTTCTAATACCAAATACATTATATAATTCATATTCATTTAAATCCATAATATATTTATCACTTTTACCTATTTTATTAAATATTGATTTATTTTCAGGTTCTATTGCGACTTTACTTCCACCATCTCTAAGTAAAAAGACTTCAACATAAACACTATCATATGTTGCATACATTACTTTATCATTAAATGTTACTTTAAAAGCATTATTATATTTTTCATTAGCATTTGAAGCTAGAAGTATAAATAAAACTATAATAGACACTACAAGAATAACATATTTTAAAACTAAATTAAGTCCATTATTTATTCCATCCATACACTAACTTTCCCTTATTTTACCTAAGTTTAAAAATAATATTACTTGTAATAAAGTAAATACAGCCGCTCCTAAAAATATACTTCTAAATGATATTTGAATTAAATAACCTGCTAAATAAGTACCAATACCTTCTCCTAAACTAAGAACAAAATATCTAACATTTCCAAAAAGAAATTGACTATCAGTATCTATTCTTCTTATATATACACCATTTATTTTATCTTCAAGTATTCTAGCAGTTATATAAGCAACAATAATTGCTATAATAAAGAAAATAATATTATTAGTTAAAAATGCAATAAAATATACAATTACTCTACTACCGTATTTAATAAATATACTAATATCAGTCGTTAAATTTTTACCATATTTAATAAATAATGAACATGCAAGACTACCAAGTAAATTACACACAATAATAAATATTGAAGCAATCGATACAGAAAAATTAATATAATTAGTAAGTATTAACATCATTATTCCAAAAACTATACCATAAGATATATTCATAACAAACTGAGAAAATAAAAAATAATTATTAATTTTAGATTTATATAAATTTTTAATAGCTTTTTTTATAGGTAATACATTTTTCTTTTTATAATATTTATCTTGATCAAAAAGTACTAATATAAAAGCTGACATTAATGAAGCGAGCAAAGCTATAAATAAACAAGTATTATAATCAAATACCCTATTCCCTATAGTAACACCTATAAGTAAACCACATGATATAACACCAGCATCTTTAGCTAAATAATTAATAAGATTTTGTTTTCTAAATGCCTCTGCTCCTTTATTTACAGTTGATAACAAAGGATAATATGATATAGAAAACATAACATCACACATAATACTCAAAAGCATACAAATCTTAATAATATAAGGATTTCTATTAACAAGTAACATTGATAAAGCACTAGCTCTAAAAATTATACATAATAAAGTTACATTTTTAATCTTCACTTTTGTTGAAAATAAACTAATAACAAAAGATATTATTGCACTGCATATTAAAGCAACAGATAATATTCTACTTATACTAACAACATCAAATCCAATACTCTTAAGCCATAACTGTCTATAATTAGTCCATATACCAACTGAAAAAGCTGTAAAAGCAAGAACAATCATAAGTATATCTTCATCATTAATATTAAAAAATTTCTTAATTTTTTCTTCCATACATTACCCTTTTTTACCTTAATAATACAATTATAAATGATATTTTAACAAATTTCAATTGAAACTATTGACAATACCAAATTTATCTGATAGCATTTTGTTTATGCTGTTAATTTTACAATTGATGTACACTTGGATTTATAGGAGGTTATAATGAATTTAAGTGAAGAAGAATTAAAAAAAGAACAAAAACATCTCGAATTAACTACTGAACTTTTAAGAGAAAATATTTCTGCTCTTGCTCAAGATCTATATGATAATGAGGAGAAACAACAAGAATTCAAAAAATATGTATGGGACACAAAAGCAGAACTTGACCCTACTGAAATGAAAACAATTTTATCAAACAATGATAAAGAAATTGAAGACTTAGAAATGAAAGCTAAGTATTACAAAAAACTATACAAAATACAAAATAGTCCATACTTTGGTAAGATTACATTCGAAGATGATGAAGGAAACAAAGACATTTATATTGGACTTACCTATTTAACAAAAAATAATGATAATGTCATTTATGATTGGAGAAGCCCAATTTCAAGTATATTCTACGATTATGAAAATGGTAAATGTAGCTATGAAGCTCCTGGTGGAACAATCGAAGGATACTTGCACAATAAAAGACAATTTACTATTGAAGACTCAAAAATAAAAAGAGTTTTCGACTCAAAACTAACAATACAAGATGAAATGCTTCAAGAAGTATTAACAAGAAAAAATAACGATTACATGAAAAATATAGTTAATACTATTCAAGCAGAACAAAATGCAATAATAAGAAATGTAGAAGATAAGAACTTAATCGTTCAAGGTATTGCTGGTAGTGGTAAGACATCAGTAGCCCTTCATAGAATAGCTTTCTTACTTTATAAAATCAAAAACTTAACAAGTGATAAAGTATTAATATTCGCACCAAATCATATATTCAGTGAATACATATCAAATGTACTTCCAGAACTTGGTGAAGAAAATACAAAAGAAACAACATTCAGCGATTTCTTAGAAGCATATATAAAAGAATATAAAGATATAGAATCATTTACTTCATTTATAGAAAGATATTATAAAAAAGAAGAACCATATACTGAATTAATAAAATTAAAACAATCAAATGAAATAATACCAGTAATTGAAAAATATATTAAAAATTATACTAAAAAAGCAAGATTCACAGAAGAAATATTCAATAGAGACTTATATGTCCCGCTTGAAAAATTAAACTACTATTTAACAGAAAGATATAACTCTATTCCACTTCTTGAAAGAATAGAAGAAATATCATTAAAAATAGCTGAACAAGAATTTAATAATAATAAATCAAAAGCTAAACAAATAAGAAAATGGTTAAAAGAAAGATTAAATATCAGTATTGATATGAGAGAAATATATAAAAATTTCTTTAAAAGTGATGAATTCAAAGAAATATATGATAAAGAAATACCAGATTCATACATAAATAGATTAAATGAAAAAAATATTTCTTATGAAGATGCTTGCCTATTTGTATATATGAAAAGTTTACTTATGTTCTTAGGAAATGATTATCTCATCGAACAAACAATAGTTGATGAAGCACAAGATTATAGTATACTAGAATATATGCTACTAAAAAAGATACTTAAAAGAAGTAAATTCACAATATTAGGAGATATTAATCAAACAATAAATCCTTATTATGAATATAAATCTCTTGAAGAATTAAAATCAGTTTTCACTGATTCAGTAAATTATATAGAACTTAATAAAACATATAGATCTAGTCCAGAAATTATAGAACATGCTAATAAAATATTAGGACTTAACCTAGTATCAGCAATCAGAAGAAATACAAGTATACCAGTTGAGTTTAGAACAGAAAATAATTTAAAAGAACAATTAATAAATGATATTAAAAATCTTAAAAAGAATAATAAAAGTATAGCAATAATAACTAAAACGGATACAGAAGCAACAAAAATATATAAACTATTAAAAAGAGATTTAGAAGAACTTACACTTATTGCTAATAATTCAAAAGCATTTAGCCGTGAACTTGTAGTTATACCATCTTATATGGCAAAAGGTCTTGAATATGATGCAACAATTGTATATACTGCAAAAGATAATGGATTTACATATAAAGAAAGATATCTATATTATGTATCATGTACAAGAAGTCAACATCATCTTATCATTTACAATCAAAAAGAAGCTTAATTTTAAGCTTCTATTTTTTTAATTCTTTTTTAATTTCATCATTAACTAACTTTCTCTTCTTAATTGATAAAATTAACTTTTTACCAATAATTTTAGCAAATAAAACTGTATAACCTAAAGCAGTAAAAAATGTTAATGAATTTTGTACTCCATGAATAACAGTCTCAACTGGAACATTAGAATACTTATTTAAATCAACTTCCATATACTCAGTATATTCTTCTTCAGCCTCATCTCCAAATAAATCAGTATTATATAAGAAACTAACATCACAATGTCCAGCTGAATTAGAAGCACCAGTATCTATACACACATTAGTAACCTGTTGTATATCAACTTCATATGAAGAATTCCTATTTTGAGTAACCTCTTCAAGTTCATTTATTTTAAATCCTTTATTAGTCCACTTACTTTCATCTTTATAATTAGGTCCACCAGCAGCCCATACATATAAGTCACTTTCATTTAAACTTGAATCATTATTATCAAAACTTTTAACTATACAAGATAAAGTACTAGAGTTACCATATACACCAACTTTAGTATAACCATATTCATTACATAATTCTCTAAATTTAGTACAAATATTATAGTAATCAATACTCATATCATCAAGTTCAAAATCAATAAATATTGGAGTACGAGTTTTATCAATAGTAATTCCCTTTTCATTTAATTCACTATCAAGTTTAATAAGATAATTTCGAGCTCTTTCTAAAACAACATCAGTTTCTAAATTACCACCTAAACACATATAAAGACCTAAATCAATATTATTATTTAAAACATTTTCAATATGATTACTAACTGTATCTAAATAACTATCACTTTTAATTCTAGCAACTTCAACTATAACATAATCAGATGTTTCTTTTACCCTATCCCAATCAATTGTATCTTGATAATCAGAAATATCTATTCCTTTACATACTGCAAAGTTATATGATACTTCATTTGTTTTATTATCAACAACTTCATATAGATTAGGAATATAAATATAATCCCCCTCTTTTACAGAACGAATACCATTATAATTATGTAAATCTTCTTCACTTAAACCACACTTTAATGCAATTGAATGTATTGTTTCACCAGAAGAAACTAAATACTTTACTGAATAAGATAGTTTTATATTAGAATCAACTATTTCAGATAAATCATGACTAGCAATTATTTCACCATTAGTAAATTTAATGATATCTGTTTTACCATTATATTTTATGGTTTCATCATTATCTTTAACTAAAAAAATACTTTTATCACTAATATCTAATATATAATTATGTAAATCTGTAAGATTAGTATCAGTTCCATAAAAACCTATTCTAAAAGAAGAATCATTCATCTTATCAACAAAAGCACTAATTAATTCTCTTTTCATAGCATTATTTAAACTCTTATTATTCATAATAGAATCAATATTAAAATAAACAGGCATATCAATTTCAAATTTCTTTAAAATAGATTCTAAATAATCAATATCAGAATATAAATCACCTAAAGTACAAGAATTACTATCTAATACTAATGAAACAGATATATTTTCATTTCTACATTTATTTAACTTATCTGTTAAAGCTGTAATATCATTAAGACTTTCTCTTTTAACTCTAAGTACAACAAAATTATTTGTATGAACTTTAGTATTAAATCTTGTATTTATATTTTCATACCCAATAGTATTTTCATCAGAAAAATCTCTTTTTCCTTTAATACTAGCATCTTTAATTCCTAAATAAACATCCTTAACAGCATTTGCTGTAAGTATACCACCTACAGTATATAATATTATTTTTTTCTTATCTTCTTTTTCCATAACACCTATCACCCGAAAGTGAAGTTATTATAACATAATTAATAGCAAAATAAAAGACTCTAATAATAGAGTCTAATATATCAACTATTCGATGATTTCTGATACAACACCAGCACCAACTGTTCTACCACCTTCACGAATTGAGAATTGAGTTCCGTTTTCGATAGCGATAGGAGCAATTAATTCAACAGTCATATCAACATTGTCACCTGGCATAACCATTTCAGTTCCTTCTGGTAATGTAATTACACCTGTAACATCAGTAGTTCTGAAATAGAATTGAGGTCTATAGTTACTGAAGAATGG
>CAKOKV010000056.1 GCA_934095805.1 uncultured Bacilli bacterium
ACTGCTTAGATCAATTGTAGTAGATTTAGCATCTAAAAACATCTGCTCCATATTTTTAACTTTACTTGTATTAAAAATTGTTAAATTCAATTCTTTTAGTTTAGTACTAGAAAACATTCCATACATATTAGTTACATTGCTTGTATTAAATTTATTTAAATCTAATTCTTCTATATTTGTTGAACTAAACATCCAACTCATATCAGTTACTTTACTTGTATTAAAACCAGTAACATCTATTTTTTTAGCAACAGCCCCATAAAACATTCCATACATAGTTTCAACATTTTTTGTATTAAATGTGCTTAAGTCAATATTAGTAAAATTAGTATAAGAGAACATTGCTCCCATATCTTTAACATTATCAGTATTAAAACTACTTAAATCTATACTAGTAGATTCACTAGCATAAAACATATATTTCATAGAAACAATAGGCTTACCACCTATATTAGTACATACTTGAGATTTTATTGGATTCTTATTTTCTTTATTTGTAAGTTGTACTCCCCAACCATCAATATTTATATTTTCCCATGTAAGTCTTGTAGAACCTGAACTTCCTTGTTGCATATATCTATAAGTATATGCTCCACTTACAAATTCAATACCTCTTTTTAATGTTCCATCATAAGCACAATTAATTACAGGAACGACTATTTCAGGTTCATCTGGCTCAACTGGCTCAATAGGTTCATCATCTTTTCCTATCTCGCATGCTTCATTTTTTATAGTACTTAAATCTAAATCAATTATATTTCTATATTCACCACTAATACAATATTCTCCATTAGTTACCATAAAATATTCAATAGAACCCTTAGCATCTATTTTAATATCATAAACTAAATTATTAGATTCTAAACTTAATTTAGTTTTTTCATCATTAGATCTTATTCTTTCTATTTTTGTATCTTTTATACTATCAGTTAAATATTTTTTACTAACTTCTCTATAAACAGTCTTAGCTTCATTTAAAAATGATTTCTTTTTTGATTCATTAAATAATTTAATGATATTTGGTACTGATAATACCACAAGTATAGCAAGTACCGCAATTACAGCAAGTAACTCCACTAAAGTAAACCCAGTTTTACACTTCATAACACATTCCTACCTTAATATAACTATAACATCTAAAAAAATAAAGTCAATAAAAAAGACTACATTAAGTAGTCAATTTATATTAACAAATCATTTAACTTTTTTATAATCTAATAGCAACATTATAAATTTATACAATTGATAAATAAAGAATGCTGCAAGTGGTAATATAATACATACAAAGAAACCAACCTTTGTTTTTAAGAATGTAAGAACAGCTCCTAATTTAGGAATTCTAGTTCCATCCCATACAGATATAATATCACCAGGAGCTACTTGTTGATCATCTTCTCCAGTATTAGCATCACCTTGAGTAATATAAGAAGTCATACCATTAACAGTTAAAACAGACTTAATACGGTGTGTTTTAATTATATAAGTATCTTGTTCTGTAGCTCTAAATGAGATAACATCTCCTTCTTTAAGTTCACTCTTTCCATCATATTGTTTAGTAATGATTAAATCATCAGTTTTAATTGTAGGTTCCATTGATCCTGTTTGAATATTTAATGGTACATATCCAAATATTTGAGAAACTCCTTTTTCACGAGAAGTTAGTGTAATCAAAGTAACACTAGCAGCTAGGATAATAATTATCCACACTAACACATCTAAAATAACTTTAAATATTTTTTTCCCTTTCATTCTACACCTCTTCCTCTATTAAGCATTAGCATTCTTAGATATTTGAATATTAAATTTGATATTAGTACCAGATGCATTGTTTTCACAATCGTAATCTTGTCCTTCTACCCAACCATATATTCTAATCTTATTAATACCAGCACCTAAATTAAATAATGTTTTATATTCTCCATTAGTATTATTATCATCTGGAGTTGTAATATCTGGTGTAACAGAACTAAAATATGTTGCATTATTTGATTGATAATCAAGTGCTAAACCAGCATCAATATCAGCTTTAATACCTAAATAATTTGAAACTACTGTATCAGTTGCAAAACTAGTTTGACCATAGTTTTGTGCTTGAGCAACTCCACCAGCTTTGTGGATATTATTGTTTGGTTCCCAGAACAAATTAGTATTTCCATTTCCATGAGATGTAGCACCTTTAAGTGCGATAGCATCAGCACTAGCACCAGTAGCAGCATTACCTTCATATAAGAAAGCTACTCTAGCAGCATTCTTAAGTCCAGTGTCAGCTCCACTAGCAATAACATCAGAAGTAGTTGTTAAATATACAGTTGTAGGTTGTGTAGCAAGTAAGAATAAATCAAATGCTATAAAATCTCCAAGTGTACCAGCTGTTTCAGTTGAACGACTAGCAACTATTCTATAACCATGAGCAGTAGTTGCATCAGCTTCAATACTTCCTCTAAACATTTTCATAAATCCAGTAGCTGTATCAACTTCTCCTATTGTTGAAACAGGTACGATTTGAGTAGGTAATTGATTAGTATTACCTTGATATGCAGCACCAGTTATATCTGCATTTGTAATATTTGCTTTCCAGTTAACAGCATCAACAGAAACTTGGATACCATTTGCTGCACTAACATTAACATCAATACTATCAACAGTTACAGTTGTATTTTCTGTGAACCATGCATATGATGCAGTTGTTAATGAAATAGCTGTTACTACTAACATTAAGAAAGCAGTAAGAATCTTTTTTCTACCATCATTAGATTCTTGTTTTTCTTCTTTTTTAGTTTCTTCTACTACTTTATTTTCAACAGGCATAATTACTTCTGCTTGTTGAAAAGTAGAATTTTCATTTTGATTTTCCATATACATTTCCTTTCATAATTATTCACTTTTCTCAGTGATTATCATTGACATCTTCATTTCACCGCCAATAATATCATCGATGCATTCCGGGTCTTTTCCTTCTAACCAAACAAGAATAGTGTACCTATCAATTTTTCCAGGTTCTAGCCCATTTCTTTCTTGTTCCATAATTAAATGATTTGATAAAAACGCAATTGTATTAGGTTCTTCTTTTCCGTCCTTTGCTTTTTTTGCATAGACTTTCTTTTCGCCATTAGTAAACACTGCAACCCTAACAGCATCATCAACATTCTTTATAACAGATTCAATAACGATTTTATTTTTGTAATCAACTTTATTTTCTCCATCATTTTTTATAAAGAATGTATAAGCAATATAGTTATCAGCACTATTATCGCCTTCTTTTTGTGTTACTTCGTCTATAGGTATCCACGACTCAGTAATATTATCCATATACTCTAAACCTTTAACCTTTATTTCAACTGTTTCAGCTGAAAATTCAGAATCAGAAGACAAAAGTATATGTCTTTCAGCTTTCAAATTTTTGTCTAATTTAATGGTAAAATAACCATTACTATTAATAACATATAAAATTAAATATAATATTGAAAAGAATAATAATAGAACAAGTAAACTCATTTTAACAATTCTAGATAAGAGCCTTCTTTTATATATTTTTTCAGCTTTTACCTTTATAGTTCCGTCTTTCATGAATCACCTACTTATAAACCTTATAAGCATTACCTTCATTTTCTATTATCGTAACTCCAATACTCTTAGAAAATTCAATAGTACTGTTATAATTAGACACCTTATCATGTTTAAAATAAACATAATCAACAACATTCCTTAGTTTATAACTTTTGCTTTCAACAGTGTTAAAATCATATACACCTAACTTAAATCCAAAATTTTTAAGTTCTTTAACCTTAACATCTCTACTTATAAATTCCTTATATGGAACTAAAAATACAATGTTTTTAATAGTTTTAGGTTCAACAATATTACACATTTTAGTAACATTAGTCATAAGCCTAAAGAAGTTCTCTGGAAGCTTTATAAAATACAATGTGTTAGCCTTATTATCAAAATAATTTTTAATAATTTCAAAAGATGTATGTTCTGCTTCAATATACTTAAAATCTTCAGCAAAACCATATTTAACAAAAGCATCAAAAGCATGAGATTCATCTATTCCTTCAAAATATTTTTTATCAAAATTAACTTTAGATATAAATAGATTAGTATTATCTATTTTACCCATATAATCATAATAAACTTTTAAAGGACTTTTAGAAAGAGTATTTAAACATTTCTTACTAGCATTAACACTTTTAGTAATGTTCTTCATAATCTTCAAATAATTATCATTAAATAACTTTTTAGATTCATCATCAAATAGATAATCATTTTTCTTTTCTAATATCTTAATAGCAGTATAATAATCAACCTTAGGAACAGTAAGTGAATTAGTTAATTCTTCTAACATAATACATAAAAGCATCATTTTAGCAACTAAATAATACCATTCAAATTCCACAGGATTATTAATAATATCTAAATAATCAATAACAGTTTCAAAAAATATTAAAAGCATTCTTTTTATTACGATATTATCAACATCATACTTATTAAAAATATCCTCATACTCATTTAAAGCGGTAGTTATATCCCTTTTACCAAATATAAAATATTCATAAAATTTATCAACACAAATTTCAAAATCTTCTATATTCTTAGGATAGGGTTTTAATTCCTTAGAAATAAGTACATCTACATTTTTAAGAATGCATTTAGCTTTTTGTTTCAAAAAAACATTTGCTAAGCACCTCATTACATCCTCCTTACCTTCACATTATACAAATTAATTATATAATGTCTTTTAAAATAATTCAATATAAAATAACAAAATATTAATCTTTGAATATATTAAATATGAAAGCGAGGATATATGAAAAAAATATTTTTAACTATTTTCTCATTAGTAGCAATAATTATTTTAAGTATAATAATTGGAATAAGAGAAAAAGATAGTAGAAATGATAAATTAGTTGTTTCAGAGGTAACACATTCAGTTTTCTATACACCATGGTATATATCAATTGAAAAAGGATATTTTAAAGACAACAATATTGATCTAGAAGTTATTCTTACCCCAGGAGCAGATAAAGTTGCAACTGCTGTTTTAAGTAACGATGTTAATATTGGTTTTTCTGGCCCAGAAGCTACAGTTTACATCTATAATAATTCTAAAGAAAAGCTGCTAACATTCGCATCTTTAACAAAAAGAGATGGACAATTTATAGTTGGAGATTGTAAACTAAAAGATAACTTTACACTTAATGATTTAAAAGGCAAAAAAGTTTTAGCCGGAAGAAGCGGCGGTATGCCTTTATTAATGTTTAAATATGCACTTAAAGAAAATGGATTAAATGAAAATGATGTAATAATTGATTCAAGTGTAGAATTTTCTGCATTAACTGGTGCTTATATAAGTGGTCAAGGTGACTTTGTAAATCTATTCGAACCAAATGCATTAAATCTAGAAAAACAAGGTTATGGCTGCCCTCTTACATCACTTGGTAACTTATCAGGAACAGTACCATATACAGCATTCTATGCAAAAGAAGAATTTATTAATAATAATAAAGACTTAATAAAAAGATTTAATAATGCATTAAACAAAGGAATAAAATTCACAAAAGAAAATGATTCAGAAACAATCGCAAAAGCAATAATAAATCAATTCCCAGATACAAGTTTAAAAGATTTAACTACACTTGTTGATAGATATAAAACTGCAGACTCTTGGTATGATTCAACATTTGTTAATAATAAAGATTATGACAAATTAATGGATATACTTTATTATGGAAAACTTATAGAAAATAAACTAGATTCTAATATTTTAATAACAAATGAATTCAACAAATAAATTATTAACACTTAAAAATATATCAAAAACATATCACTCAATAAAAGGAGAAACAACAGCAATAAAAGATATATCATTTGATTTATATAATAATGAATTTGTAGGTATAATTGGTCCTTCCGGATGTGGTAAAAGTTCAATATTAAATATAATATCAGGTTTAGATAATGAATACTCTGGAACTATATCTATAAAAGATAATGTATCAATCGGATATATGCTTCAAGATGCTTGTTTATTTCCTTGGCTAACAATATATGAAAATTCAATATTAGGTTTAAAAATATCAAGGAAGTTAAATAATGATAGTAAAAACTTCACAATAAACTTATTAAAAAAATATGGTCTATATGATTTTAAAGATAAATATCCAAATGAACTATCAGGTGGTATGAAACAAAGATTAGCACTTATTAGAACACTTGCCTGTAACCCAGATATTCTCTTACTAGATGAGCCTTTCGGAGCATTAGACTATCAAACAAGATTAAAAGTAAGTAACGATGTTTATAACATTATAAAAGAAGAACAAAAAACAGTTCTAATCGTAACACATGATATTTCAGAAGCTATATCTATGTGTGACAAAATAATAGTACTATCAAATAGACCAGCCATAATCAAAAATATACATAATATTGTATTAGAAAATAAAAAAGGTCCAATAGAAAATAGAAAAGACCCATTATTTAGAGAATATTATGACATAATATGGAAGGAAATAGATAATGAGTAATGAACAAAAACAATATTTAAAAAATATTAAAAAACAAAAAATAAAAATAATATTTACTCAAATACTAATATTCATACTATTTATAACAT
>CAKOKV010000057.1 GCA_934095805.1 uncultured Bacilli bacterium
GAATAACCACTAACTAGTTTATCAAGTGTACTAGAAGTAAGAGTACTTCCACTTGTAATTGAACCACTACTAAGAGAGTAATAATCACTTGATTTTAAATCTTTATAATCAGTAGTTGTATTTAAATAACTTTGAAAATCACTAGTAAAATCATAAGTAATAGTATTTTCATTTTCATTATAATAAGCATCTAAAATCTTATATGCTTTAAAACTATCAGTAGATATTACATTATTAACAGTAAATGTTGCTTTATTAGTAATATAGTAACTTTCAGTATCTGTAATACCTTTCTTAGTATTATCAACAGTTATAACAGTTTCAGCATATACAACTGTAAATAACATTAAACCAATAAATAGAATAAATTTTTTTAAACTATTTTTCATTTTTTACTTCCCTTCTTTACTACAAAATATATAACTATTCCAACCACAATTATAAGAGATACTACTCCAGTAATTATATAATTAACAATTGGATCAAATGTTTTAGGTATTTCTTCTTCTTTTATACTTTCAGTTGCTTTTAAAACAGCTAAAACATTATAATTTTCTTCTAACCTAACCTCATCATAAGTCGGAACACTTATCAATAATGGTGAACTTGAATAAGTATATTTTTCATCAATAATTTTATCATCAATCTTCACCAAATAAACTCCAACAATCAAATCATCAAATTTAAATAATCCATGACTATCAGTATTTGTAGTTTTAATATAGTTAATATTATTATCAGTAATGTGTTTATTAACTTTATCAACAAGTGCTTTATATTCTGATGCATTTAAATTATTTATATTATCAGTAAAAGTATTAAATTCATCTCCATAAGTAAAATTACCATCAGTATCTAAGTCACCTACTTTATAAAGATAAGCAGTCGCATCACTTATAATCTTATCTCCATAAGTATATTCACCAGTTATTTCACCTTTCTTAGTAATGTCAATCGCATCAACACTAATAAATATAAAACTAATTAAAACAGTAAATAATAAATAATTAAGCTTTTTCATATCTACCTCTATTCTCTAATAATAATATCAAAAACTAAATAAAAAATAAATAACATTTAAAAAGAATTTCAATTTTTGAAATTCTTTTCATCATAATCATCTAAGAAAAAATATTTACTTTCTCTATCATAATAACCTAATATAGTATTTAGATTAACATTAAATGTAGATTTAAATACATTATAATCAATATTAGGATTTACTTTCTTTAATTCTTTTATTAGATTTTTTATCTCTTTTCTCTTAGAATTATTTTCATGTTCACTTCTTTCAGTAAACTTACAAGCACAATTTATAAATGTAAGATTATTACCATTAACAAATCTTAATATATCATGTTCTCTAACATAATATAAAGGTCTTATAAGCTCCATACCTTCAAAATTATCACTATGTACCTTAGGCATCATAGTTTTATATTCAGAAGCATAAAACATACTTAAAAGAATAGTTTCAACAACATCATCAAAATGATGGCCTAATGCTATCTTATTACATCCTAATTTTTTAGCTTGATTATATAAAGCACCTCTCCTCATTCTAGCACATAAATAACAAGGAGAAACCTTTTGACTTTCAACCACACTAAATATATCAGTAGTAAATATATTCAAATCAATATCCATTAATTTAGCATTAGATTTAATTAACTCTAAATTCTTTTCATTATAACCAGGATTCATACAAATAAAGACTAAATCAAAATTAACATCTCCATGTCTTTTTAATTCTTGCATACATTTAGCAAGTAAAAATGAATCCTTACCACCAGAAATACATACAGCTACTTTGTCTCCTTCATTAACAAGTTTAAATTCTTTAACTGCTTTAACAAATCTAGCCCATATTTCTTTTCTATATGTTTTAATTATACTTTTTTCTATTTCTTTATTATTCATTATTCATCACATCAAACATATCTATTATTCCATTTTGCTTTTTATAAGCTTTAAATGTATTCTTTACTAACATAACAACTGTCATAGGACCAACTCCACCCGGAACAGGAGTTAAATATGAACATTTATCCATAACATTAGGATTAACATCTCCACATATCTTCTTATTAACTCTATTTATACCTACATCAATTATAACTGCATCTTTTTTAATCATAGATTTACTAATAATATTCTTTTTACCTGCAGACACAATTAATATATCAGCATTCTTAGTATATTGCTTTAAATTTTCAGTTTTAGAATGACATATAGTAACAGTAGCATTTCTTTTTAAACATTCTCTAACCATAGGTATACCTACTGCTTTACTTCTTCCAATTACTACAACATTTTTTCCTTCAAGATTAATCTTATAGTAATCAAAGATTTCCATAACACCATATGCAACTGGTGGTACAAATGCACTACCACATCTAAAACCATCAACATCTTTATTAATATCAACAGTATTAACAATTCTATCCTCATTAAACTTTTTTGGCAAAGGTAATTGAACAATTATACCATTAATAAATTTATCTTTATTAAGTTCCTTAATCTTTTTAATAACCTTTTCTTCACTAACAGTTTCATCAAATGATAAATGTAAAAAGCTCATTCCTACATATTCACAAGCTTTCTTTTTATTATTAACATATATTTTACTAGCAGGATCATCTCCAATAGTAACAACTGCTAATACTGGTGTCTCTTTATATGATTCAACATTACCTTTGATTTCATCCTTAATCTTGGCACTTAAATTCTTACCATCTAATAAAATCATAATTACTCCTCATAGTATTCTACAAATCTAACATTTTTAATAACTACATCATCAATAGGTTTACTATTCATATTAGTTTGTACTGAAGCAATCTTATCAAGAACATCATATCCACTAACAAGTTTACCAAATCCAGCATAGTTTCCATCTAAATAAGTTGCATCTTCTTGAACAATATAAAATTGACTAGAAGCAGAGTTTAATGTTTCACTAGTTTCAGGATTACTACCCTTTCTTGCCATTGATAAAACACCTCTAACATGACTTATATCATTTTTAACTCCATTAGCTTCAAATTCACCTTTGATAGTTTTATCACTTCCACCACTACCATCGCCTTTTGGATCACCAGTTTGAATAACAAAATCTTTTACTACTCTATGAAATATAAGACCACTATAAAAGTTTTTACTAACTAAACTTTTAAAATTTTCAACTGTAATTGGTGCTTTATCAGGATATAATTCAGCAACCATAATTCCATAATTTCTAACATCAATCATAACTAAATTAGTTTCTTTATCACTTGTAACAAACTTTTTAGTTTTAATAGTATAAATAGTTTTTCCATCTACTTCACTAGTAGTATAGTTAAGATTCTCTTCCTCTTTATTACCACAACTACATAAAATAAATAGTAAACTCATACATAAAAATATTTTTATAATCTTTTTCACTTTCATCACCAAAATAATTTTATCATAAGCATTATAAAATGTCATCAAAAGAAAATAGATTTCACAATTGAAACCTATTTAACAACTACTTTTAAATACTTAGGAATACTAATTACATCACTATTTTCAAATAAATTAACAATATCACTATTCTTAACATAAACAATATTTGAATTAGAATCCCAAAACATATTTTCTAAGTTAACTTGATCACTAATATCAAATGTAGAGATATCTAAATTTTTAACATGACAATTTCTAAACATTTGATCCATATTAGTAACTTTACTTGTATTAAAACTACTTAAATTTATTTCAGTTGCATCACTAACCGCAAACATACCACTCATATCAGTAACATTGCTAGTATCCCATGAACTTAAATCCAATTTAGATACATTTGTTCCCCAAAACATACTTCCCATCTTTGTTACATTATGTGTATCAAAATTCTCAAGACCTTTTATTTCAGTGGCTTCTGTATTCATAAACATTATACCCATATCAGTTACATTGCTTGTATCAAATGAACTAACATCTATTTTTTTAGATGTATTAAACATAAACATAGCACCCATTAAAGTTACTTTACTTGTATCAAAATTACTTAAATTTAAATAATCTACTTTAGTACCATAAAACATTGCATTCATGTTAATTACTTTACTTGTATCAAAATTTTCAAGACCAATTATTTTAGTAGCACTAGACCAAGCTAAGAAACATAAGAAACTTGTAACATTGCGGGTATCAAAACTACTCCGATTAAGAGTTAAAGCTTTACTGTCTCTAAACATATGTTCCATATTAGTAACTTTACTTGTATTAAAATACTCTAAACCATCTATACTTTCTGCCTTACTAGCCCAAAACATAGCATATAGTCTAATAACATTATTAGTATCAAAATTACTTAAGTCTAATTTAGTAGCTTCAGTACTTTTAAACATAAAATCCATATATTTTACTTTTTTAGTATTAAAATTTACTACATTAAGAGTTTTGGCTTTACTTCCATTAAACATATTACCCATAGTTGTAACATTATGAGTATCTAATTTTTCTAAACCAACTATTTCTGTAGCAGCACTCTTATAAAACATAGAGTTCATATTAGTAACATTACTTGAATTAAAACTACTTATATCAATTGAACTAGCTTTGCTATATCTATACATTGCATTAGTTGACACTACTGGTTTACCATTTATTGATGAACATATCTCATCATTAACAGGACTTGTACTTGATTTATCTGTAAGTTGTACTCCCCATCCATCATTAAATATACTATGCCAACCAATTGGCTCACCTTCATCTAAATTATTACCCTCTTGTTTATATCTATAAGTATAAGATCCTTGAACAAATTCAGCACCTTGAACTAGTTTACCATCATAAGTACATTTCACAGGTTCTGGAGCATTAAGATTTCCTTCACAATCTCCTTCTTCTATTAATTCATAAGTTAAACTTTTTATATCATTAATACGACTTCTTATACAATAAGTTCCATCAGAAACCTTAAAATCTTTTATAACACCTTTGTCATCTAATCTTATATCATAAACTAATTTATCTGTATCTATATTTAATTTATTATCTGAAGAATTTATTTTATTGATAACATTCCCTCTCATATTTTCAGTAATATATTTTTTAGATACTTCTTTATATAAATTTTTAGCTTCTGTTAAAAACAGTTCTTTTTTAGCTCTATTAAACATTTCAAGTACACTTGGTAAAGCTATTATAACAAGCAATGCTAATATTGCTATTACAGCTAATAATTCTACTAATGTAAATCCCTTTTTATTCATTTAACCTAACCTCTATTCTATTAGATATTTTACCATTTAAAAAGTACTATTTCTAGTACTTATAATTATTTAGTAACAAAACTTATATTACTTGCTAATCTTGTAACAGACCTATCATTAAATTTAGTAGTTGTTTCTTCATCTTTAGCATAACCTGTTTTAAATTTAGCATTTCCAAACATATTAAGTATATCAGTTTCATCACTAACAGTAAAACTACTTAAATCTAAAGTATCTAAATTAATTTGATGAAACATCCCTCCCATATTAGTTACTTTACTTGTATCAAAACTACTAAGGTTTAATTCTGTTGCTTTGCTTCCATTAAACATCCAAGACATATCTGTTACATTGCTTGTATTGAAATTCTCTAAACCTTTTATAGTTTTAGCTTTACAATTATAAAACATCCAATGCATATCAGTTACATTACTAGTATCAAAATTGCTAACATCAAGTTCAGTAACCTCACTAGCACTAAACATACCCCACATATTAGTTACTTTGCTTGTATTAAAACTACTTACATCTAATTTAGGAGTTTTACATCCTCTAAACATATATCCAGTATATGTAACATTATGAGTATCAAATTTTTCTAAACCTTTTATTTCAGAAGCAACAACATCTCTAAACATGTGTCCCATATCAGTTACATTACTTGTATTAAAATTGCTTAGATCTATAATCTTTGCCTTACTTCCATAAAACATACTACCCATATAAATAACATTGCTTGTGTCAAAACTACTAAGATTTATTTCAGTAGCATCAGAATACATAAACATCCAAGCCATATTTGTTACTTTACTTGTATTAAAACTACTTAAATTAAGTTTATCAGCTTTACTTCTTTCAAATAAAGAACTCATATATACTGTTTTTTCTGTATTAAAATTTTCTAAACCAACAATCTTAGTAGCTAATGAATTTTTAAACATGCTACCCATATAAATAACATTACTAGTATCAAATGAACTAACATCAATACTTTTAACAACAGTTTCAGCAAACATTTCTGTCATATTATTAACTTTACTTGTAACAAAATTACTAAGATCCAATTCTTCAAATTTACTAGTCTTAAACATACGATTCATAGTAGTAACATTACTTACATTAAAAGTATCTAAACCTTTTATTTCTATAGCTTCTGCACCATTAAACATATTTCCCATATCAACGATATTTTTAGTATTAAATGAAGTCAAATCTATACTTGTAGCTTTACTTCCATTAAACATACTAGAAGCATATACTACTGGTTTGTTGTTTATATATGTACAAATTTTACCACTAACTGGTGAAGTAGATTCTTTATCTGTTAATGTTACACCCCATCCATTAGCATACCTATTGCTCCAACCAGT
>CAKOKV010000058.1 GCA_934095805.1 uncultured Bacilli bacterium
GTTTTAAAATTAAGCATTAAAAAATGTCCTCCTTCCTAGAAAGAGAACATCTATATATGTCTTCCAAGCTAACAGTGGGTTAGATTTTAGACATTAAAAAACTTACGAACTTTAATTAGTCCGTAAGTTGTCTTCAAATGGAGCAAGTAATCGGAATCGAACCGACATCTTAGCCTTGGCAAGGCCACATTCTAACCGTTGAACTATACCTGCATTGCATAAAGTATTTTAGCAATTTTTTAATACTTTTGCAATAGTTTTTTTATAATTTATTCAAAATCTACTTTTATATTTTTAATAAAATCGTAATAATAATTATCTCTTTTTTCTATCATTTTATATTTTAATTTAGTAAGTAGATATGGTGTGTTATATATTTTGAATCTTTCTATATTTAGTTCTTTACATACCTTCTCTATTATTTTAATAATGAAATCTTTATTTGATTTAGGTACTATATTGTTATTATATTTTTTAATTATTTTTTTATACCATATTTTATCGAAAAGATTATCATAATACTTGTCACTATAATATTTAAAATAGTATTTCTTTCCATCCAGATTATCTAAGTATTTTAAAGTATCATAATAGCCTAAATTCATTCTGTATGTAGATACTTCTTTTGTAAAAACTAAAACAGAACCTAGGTCTTCTCTTGGCTTTATTTCATGTATTTTTATACCAGGTTTCTTTTTATATTTTAATTTATTTTGCCAAGCTTTTATTACGAATATTTCATCATACCCTGCATCAATTAATTCATTAACTGGACATCTATCATAAACTCCACCATCTATATAATATTTATTATCAATAATTTTTTCAAATTTAAATCCAGGTAGATATGCACTTGCCATTATGTATTCTTGTATTTTTCCTTTTGGTATATCATTTTTATGTACTATTACTGGTTTTAAATCATTTATACTAAATGTAACAAGTACAAAATCTATTTTTGTTTTTCTTAATCTATCTTCTTTTATATATTTATTTAATAATGCTCTTATATTTTTAGTGTCTATACCAAAATTTTTAATTACTGATTTTATACTTTCTTTATTCTTTTTTATTTCAGATTTTTTAAACTTTAAATGTGAAATATTATTTAGAAATTCTCCATCAATTCCAAATAGTTCACTACTATCTGTACTTTCCCATAATTTATAAAGACCCGTCAGATTTCTTTCGGCATAAAATGCTGCATTTATCGCACCTATTGATGTTCCGCTAACACCATCAAAATATATTTTCTTTTTTTGAAGTGCTTTAATAGCTCCGGCTTCGTATGCTCCTTTTGCTCCTCCACCTTCTAAAACTAAACCTCTCATTTTAATTTTTCTCCAAAGTTTTTACTTATTATATTTAAACACATAAGAGTGCAAGGTATTGCTAAAAGAAGGCCTCCCATTACATCTGAAAAGAAATGTACTCCTAAATATATTCTTGAAAAGCCAACTAACACCGCTAATAAAATAAATGAAGTAAAAAACACTACTTTATTAAACTTATTTGTGTTTTTAGTAAGTAAATACCAAAGTACCATATAAAATACTATTGATGTTAATGTGTGTCCACTTGGAAAACTATAACTCTTAGGTATGTCTATTAATGCCACAAGAGGTCTTGGTCTTCTTACTAGCAATTTAGTTGTTAATACAACAAGTCCTGAAACTGCATAGCTTCCTGTTATTAATGTAAAACACCATTTATTTTTAATAAACAATAAAATACACACGATAATTATAGTTGGTATGTACCAATCACCAAAATTTGTTAAAAAATTAAAAACTGCTGTTAATCTTTTGTCAACATGATTACCTATAAATTCTATAACACTATAATCAATATCAACTATTTTATTATATAAACTAGTATTTTTTACAATTAAAAAAGTTATAATAAGAAGTATTATAATTATTAAATATAAATAATTTTCTTTTAATATTTTCTTTATCATAACTTAATTATAACATTTTATTTGTTTTTTTGTATAAGTTTTAATGTGTTTTACTTAGTTCCGTAAACTCTATCTCCTGCATCTCCTAAACCTGGTAATATATAACCATTTTCATTTAAACATTTATCTTTGCATGCACAATATATTTGTACATCATTGTGTGCATTTTTTAGTTTCTCTATACCTTCTGGAGAAGCTATTATACATAAAAATTTTATTTTTTTAACACCATCTTTTTTTAATCTATTTATTGTTGCTATTGCACTTCCTCCTGTTGCTAACATTGGATCTAAAACAAATACTTCTCTCTCATCTATTTTGTCAGGCATTTTATAATAATATTCCACTGGTTCAAGTGTTTTTTCATTTCTGTATAGTCCGATATGCCCTATTTTAGCATTTGGTATTACTTTAATAATTCCATCAACCATACTCATTCCAGCTCTTAATATAGGTACAAATGCATATTTATCTTCATTTAACTTTTTAGTATCATACTTTGTAAGCGGTGTTTCAATTGTTATATCATCTAGTGTAGCATCTTTTGTTGCTTCATAACACAGTAATATTGCTATTTCAATTATTATTTCTCTAAATTCTTTTGTACCTGTATTTTTATCTCTTAATATTGATAATTTATGTGTAACAAGTGGATGATCTAATATAATTTCTTTCATTATTTACTCTCCTTTATAAATAGATTTAATAATATTCCAACTAGTGCTGCTAAACTCATTCCTGATATTGATACTGAAATATTTTTTGTAATTATTGATATTGCTGCTCCACCTAAACCAAGTACTAACATTGATGAAGCTACTATTACATTTTTTGTATTTTCAAAGTCTACTTTGTTTTGAATTAATATTTTTAATCCATTTACTGATATAAATCCATAAAGTAATATTGATACTCCGCCTAAAACTGGACTTGGTATTGATGAAATAATTGCTGTTAATTGTCCTAAGAATCCAAATATGATTGCTATTATTGCTGCTAATCCGATAACCCAAACTGATGCTACTTTTGTCATTCCAACAACGGATGTATTTTCTCCATATGTTGTGTTAGCAGGTCCTCCAATTAAACCTGCTGCAAATGTTGCTATTCCATCTCCCATAAGTGTATTATCAAGTCCTGGATCTGTTATTAAATCTTTATCAATTATTTCACTTAAGACCTTGTGATCACCTATATGTTCAGATATAGTAACAAGAGCTATTGGTACAATTGTTAATAATGCTGCAAAATTCAATTTATAGTGTACAAATGGTACATAAAAATCTGGTATAGCTATAAAACTTGTTTCAAATATATCTTTTAAGTTTACCATACCTAGTATTATTGAAGAAATGTATCCTGCTACCATACCAAGTAAGAATGGTATTACTTTTAAAAATCCTTTTCCTCTTACAGCAAGAATTCCTGTTGTTAAGAATGATATTAATGCAACTACTATATTTTTCCAAGGTACTTTCTCTAAGTTTAATCCTATTTCTTCTATTGCTGTTGGTGCGAGTGATAAACCTATTATCATAATCATAGGCCCAACTACTATTGGTGGCAATAATTTATTTATCCAGTTTTTACCTACCAGTTTAATTATTAAAGCTACTAATACATAAACTAATCCTACTGCCATTATTCCAGTAAATACACTGGCTTTTCCACATTTAGCAAATGCAACTATCATAGGTGTAATAAATGCAAATGAACTTCCAAGATAAACTGGTGATTTTCCTTTTGTACATACTATATAAATTAAAGTACCAATTCCTGAGCTTATTAGTGCTACTGGTATAGATAGCACATCACTTCCTGCTGCCTTATTAACTAAAATCGGAACGAGAATTGTTGCTCCAAACATTGCGAATACATGTTGCAATGATAATAATATCCATTTTAATAATGGTGGTTTATCATTAACTCCGAGTAACATTTTACTGTTTTTCATATTTTCCTCCTTTTTAAAACAATAAATTAGGTCAAAAAAAATCTCATTGAATAAATCAATGAGAATTTAAAAAAGAATTAAAATCAACAATATTAGTACATTTCTTTTTGAAAATAACTAATTTTCTTGACTTCAATTCTCTCATATTTTTAACCTCTAATAAATAGTAACATATAAGTTTTATAAATGCAACTATTTTTTATCTCTTAATATAAACTGGTGTGCCTACTTCTAACATACTATATAATTTTGCTGCTGCGTCTGTTGGAACATTAACACATCCATGACTGCCATTTGTTTTATATATTGATCCCCCGAATTTGTTTCTCCAAGAAGCATCATGTATTCCATAATTGTTTCCTGAATAAGCCATCCAGTATTTAACAAATGATTTATAGTCTTTACCTGTAAGGTATGTATTTCTTACTTTATTTCTTATTTTAAAGTTGCCTGTTTTAGTAGCATTATTTCTACCAGTTGTAACATCTGTTACTAATACTGGTTTATTTTTAACATAGTAAGTTAATTTTTGTTTTGAAATTGATATATTTACATATGTATGTTCAAATTTATCTTTAACATTTATTTTAACTATTTCTTCTGCTTCATTCCCACTACTATCTTTTATTTTATATTTAGCTTCATATGTGCCTTTTTTACTCATATTAACATTATTTTCTATAACTACTTTATCAGTAATATTGCCATCGTAATTATCACTAGCTTCATATTTTGGTAATTCACAATCATTTAAATTAACAGTACAATATATTTCCTTATCTCCATTTATTTTTATTATAGGTTTAACATTATCAACAACTTTTACTGTTCTTGTCAAACTCTTTTTATGATTTTTAACTGTTAAATAATAATTTATAGTATATTCTCCAAGTTTTTTTTCATCAACATTATTTTCTACTATAACTTTACTATGATAATCCACATCATTAACTATTGCTACATATCCAAGTTCATCATATTTATTGCCATATTCTACCTTCATTTCAGTATCGCCTAATAAATAAAAACCTTCATTCAAAGACTCTGCATTTAACTTATGCATTATCCCTGCAAATAGTAGCATAATTACTCCTAATAGTAATATAAATATAATTGTTAGTCCTATTTTATTCTTCATAATAAAATGATAACATATTTAGCTAAAATATTAAATATGTTATCACTATTTTTTATACATTTCTTTTACTATGAAATAAATATTGTATTGCTATACCTGAATATTCTTTGTATGTATTTTCTGCAAACTTTTCTATTGTTTTTTGATCGTTTTTAATATTGTAAATTTCTGATATACTTTTCTTAACCCAAGTATCAATCGGATAAGTGTCTAACCTTTTATAACCAAATAACAATATACAAGAAGCAACCTTTAAACCTATTCCTTTTACTTTCATTAATTCAGCTGTTGCTTCTTTAGTATTTAAACTGTTTATATCTTTTAAACTTTCATATTTATCTAAAAAATCTCTTATATATTCTGCTCTAAAACCAACTTTAAAACCTCTTAATTCTTCTAACGATATATTTTTAATAGATTCATATGTTGGAAATAAATGATATTCTTTGTTATTAAATATTACAGTTTTTCCGTACTTATTACTTATATCTAATATAGCTTTGCTTATTCTTTTAACATTATTATTTTGACTTATTATATAACTTATACACATTTCAAATGATTCTTGATTTATTATTTTATATCCTTTGCATTTAGATACTATTTCTATCATTTTATCATCATTGTTAATAAGTTGTTGATTAATCACATTATAATTTCTATTTAAATCAAAATATTCTTTAATAACTGACTCTAAATTATCATTGTTTGAAGATATAACTATTAATTCATCTTTATTTTGTTTTATATTTATAACTCTATCTTTTAATATATTAGTGAAACTTCCATCTACTTCTTCTATTACTCTAAAACAAGAACCACTAAGTATTGTACTTTTTAAATCAAAATCTTTTACTACTATTTTCATTATTTTATACCTAGTTTCTTATAATAATTATTATCTAGTATTAATGATGACATACTAAATTTTTGGTTAACTTTTATATTTATTTCATCAATATATTCTTGGCTTACATCTTCGCCATTACTTTTAAATTCTTTTGTTACTGAGTTATATCTTCCTTTATCAGTTATCCAACTTCTATCAGAAAGTATAACTATATGTTCATTATCACTAAATATATCTCTTCCCATTAATAATCTTGAATCGAATGTAAGACCATATAGATTATATATTGTAGGCAAAATATCTAAACTACTTATTACTTTATTTACTTCTGTTTTTTCAATTGTTGGATTATACATTATAAGTGTCGTATGGAATTTTTCAAATTTATCACTTCTATCAAATTCACTTATTTCGTTCATTTGTTTTGTTGTTAATCCATAAGGATAATGATCTGGTGCGATTACTATTAAAGTATCATTTAATTTACCAGCTTTTTCAAGTTCACTTAATAATTTTTCCATTGCTTTATCAAGTTCTATTTGTGTTGCAATATAAGCTTTAACAGCTGTACTATATTTCAAATCCTTGACTTTACTTTTATTTCTATAAGCCATATTATTACCATTGAAATTATAATTTAAGTGACCACTTACTGTCATATAATAAGTCATAA
>CAKOKV010000059.1 GCA_934095805.1 uncultured Bacilli bacterium
GTATTTGATAAACCTCTTAGTACTAAAGAAGAAAATGAATGTATTGAAAAATTACTTGAAGGGGACAAAGATGCTAGAAACAAACTTATTGAACATAATTTAAGACTAGTTGCTCATATAGTTAAAAAATATGAAACAAAGGGAGTTTCTGCTGATGATCTAATTAGTATAGGTACGATTGGTCTTATTAAAGGTATTGACTCTTATAGTGCTAATAAGGGTGTTAAACTTACTACTTATGCTGCTAAATGTGCTGAGAATGAAATACTCATGTATTTTAGAAGTAACAAAAAATATAATACTAATATTAGTTTAAATGATGTTATTGCTCATGATAAAGATGGAGGAGATATAACATTAATGGATGTACTTGAAGAACATACTGAAAGTATAGAAACTACTATAGAATTTAAAGATAATATTAGGAATTTATCTAAATATTTAAATGTACTTAATAAAAGAGAACTTGAGATAATTAAGATGAGGTATGGGCTTTTAAATGAAGAAGAAAAAACACAGAAAGAAATTGCTAAAAAACTTAGAATTTCAAGAAGTTATGTTTCTAGAATAGAAAAAAGAGCATTAATTAAAATGCTCAGAGAATTTATTAAAAATAATAAAATTTAATATTATCCAACTATACAAGATACATCCCATTTAAATAGTTTTCCTAATGTTTCAAGTAACCATCCAAATAATACACAGAATACTAAAACTATTGCCATTGTTATACATGTTTTAATTGCTTTATTAAGTGCTTCTGCATCTTTTGACATAACAGCTGGTATTAGTTTCATCATAGCATTAACAATTGCAATAATTGCTCCTGCTATTCTTACCCACTTTATAGCTTCTTTTACTAAAGCAGAAAAAGTTTCTCCTAATACTTTAGTACAAGTATCACCTTTTGGTCCAAATGGATTTGACTCTCCTGCAAAAGGTGGAGCTGATGCAATTAACACTTTCGAATTTAACATTGACATCTTTTCATTACTAATTATTGATATATTTTGTAATTTATTACTTATTATTTCATTATTTATAGTTTTAGCTGATACACTAAATATGCCTATAAAAAATAAAAATGTAATTACTAATAACTTTTTCATTAAATCACCTACTGTATTAAGTATATAATAAGTTTTAAAAATAGACAAGTAAAAATGGTTCAAAAGAACCATTATTTTACTTGTTTTATTGATACAGTCATACTATAATCATTTATTTTGAATTCAGTTTCTGCTTTATCACTTTGTTCTAATGTAAGGGCAAGTACTTCATCCATAATATAATCTCTATATTCATCTATAGCATCTACTATCTCTTTTTGACCATTATAAATCATATCTATTCTATCTGATATATCAAATCCACTTGTTTTTCTTAGATTTTGTACTTTAGATACAATTTCTCTTGCTATACCTTCATTAATTAGTTTTTGATCAAGTGTAGTATTTATAATAACAGTTTTATGATTTAACATTACTGCTTTATATCCATCTTTTCCATTAATAGTTTTTAATACATAAGATGAATCAATATTATACTCATTTCCATTTAAATTAATAGTTAAATTTCCATTTTCTAATGTTTCACTATCTTCTTTACTAATATTATTTAAATATTCAGTAAATGCTTTAATATTACTTCCTAATACTTGACCTACTACTTTAAAGTTTGGTTTATATGAAACACTTATATAATTAGATAAATCATCAGTCCAATTTATTTCTTTAACATTAAGTTCTTCTTTAAATAGATTTTCAAATTCACCAGCTAAAGATTTATATTTTTCTTCGAATATTACTTCTTTAATAGGTTGACGAACTTTAATTTTAGCTTCTTCACGAATATTTCTAGTATAACTTATTAATTCGATTACTAAATCCATTTTTTCTTCTAACTTTTCATCAATTAATGATTCATCACATACTGGATAATCAGCTAAATGAACACTTTCTTCACCGGTAAGTTTTTGATAAATTTCTTCACTTAAGAATGGACTTATTGGAGCTATTAATTTACATAAACCAACTAATACATCATAAGTAGTTTTATAAACAGCTTTTTTAGAATCAGTAAGTTCACTTTCCCAGAATCTTCTTCTATTTCTTCTGATATACCAGTTACTTAAATCATCACAAACGAAGTCTTGAATTAGATGTACTGTTTTATTTAAATCATATTTATCCATGTTAAGAGTAACATTTTTAACTAAATTATTGTATTTAGATAGTAACCAATAATCTATTTGATCTAACTTATCATAGCTAATATCAAAATCTTTAAGACTTAATTTATCAGCATTAGCATACATTTCAAAGAATGTATATGTATTTTTAAGTGTACTAAATAATTTAGAATTTGCTTCTTTAACACCATCTTCATCAAATTTAAGTGGAGTCCATACTGGTGAAGCATAAGCTATATACCATCTGATTGGATCAGCACCATATTTATGAATTAATGAGAATGGTTCAATTGAATTACCCTTTGATTTATGCATTTTTTGACCATTTTTATCAAGTAGTAATTCATTTACTAGTACATTTTTATATGGACTTTTACCTGTTAAGAATACACTTATTACAAGTAATGAATAGAACCAACCTCTTGTTTGATCAATTCCTTCTGATATAAAGTCTGCTGGAAATTGGCTTTCCCATAATTCTTTATTTTCAAATGGATAGTGATATTGAGCAAATGGCATTGAACCACTATCAAACCAACAATCTATTACTTCTTCACATCTAGTCATTTCTTTTCCACAATGTGGACACTTAATATGAATATTATCTACATATGGTCTATGTAAGTCTATTGTTTTAGGATCAACAGTTTCAATTGCTTTTTCTGCTAACTCATCTCTACTTCCGATCATTTCCATATGGCCACATTCACATCTCCATAATGGTAGTGGTGTTCCCCAATATCTATTTCTTGAAATAGCCCAATCATTTAGATTTTCTAACCAATTGCCGAATCTTTTTTCACCAACAAATGTTGGAAACCAATTAACTGTTTTATTAGCTTCAACTATTTTATCTTTAATTTTAGTTATTTCTAAATAATAACTTGGTCTTGAATAATATAGTAATGGGTGATGACATCTCCAACAATGAGGATAATCATGTTCCATTTTTATCTTTTTAAATAATTTATCATTTTCTTTTAACCATTTAATAACTACTTCATCAACTTCAAATACATTTTGTCCTTTCCATGGACCTTCTGTATATTTTCCATCTTCTCCAACTGGATTTACATATGTAATTTTATATTTTTTACATACATTAGCATCATCTTGTCCATAAGCAGGAGCAATATGTACTACACCAGTACCATCTTCAGTAGTTACATAATTATCGCATAATACCATGAATGCTTTGCCTTTAACATCAATAAATGGCATTAATTGTTCATATTCAGTATATTCTAAATCCTTACCTTTATACTTTTCTAAAACTGTGTAGTCTTCACCAATTACTGATGGAGCTAGTTTTTCAGCTAAGATAAATTTGTATCCTTTGCTCTCTACTGTTACATAATCTTCATCTGGATTTACACAAAGTGCTAAATTAGCAATTAGTGTCCATGGAGTTGTTGTCCATACTAAGAAATATTCATCACTATCTTTTTTCTTAAATGGAACTATTACAGTATTAGCAGTAACACTTTCATATCCTTGAGCAACTTCATGTGAAGCTAATCCTGTTCCACATCTAGGACACCAAGGTACAATTTTAACTCCTTCGTAGAACAATCCTTCATCAAAAAATTTCTTTAAGATATACCATTCTGTTTCAATATAACTATTATCATATGTAATATATGGATTTTCTAAATCAATTAATTGTCCCATTTCATCAGTTAATCTATTAAATGCATCTACATTAGTCCATACTGATTCTTTACATTTTTCATTAAATTTTTCAATTCCGTACTTTTCTATATCCTTTTTACCATCAAAGTGTAATTCTTTTTCTACTTGTACTTCTACTGGTAAACCATGAGTATCCCAACCTATTTTTCTAATTACTCTGTTGCCTTTCATAGTTTGATACTTACAAAAAGTATCTTTAAGAAACTTAGCAATCATATGATGAAGTCCTGGGTTTCCATTAGCTGTAGCTGGTCCATCATAGAATACATAGTTAGAATTTTTACTTCTTTGTTCTATTGATTTATTTAGAATATTATCATTTTTCCAAAAATCAATAAGTATTTTTTCATTCTCTTCCACTGGTTTGTTTCTTAGACTTTCAAATTCTTTCATATTTTCCTCCTTTTTATAAATAAAAAAGAGATAGTACAAGGAGTCTAAAATAGACGGTACCATCCCTTTATTTACTTTATTATTTTAACGCAATTATGCGTATCTATCTTATCCATAGATAACATCAGAAGTGATCCATATATAATATTGTTACTAGTTTCCACCAAACACTAGCTCTCTATCAACTTTAATTATATATCGTCTTCATCCCTTGTTTTGAATACATACATTATAACACTATGTTTTTTTATTGTAAAGACTAATTTTTATTGTAAAAACTTAATATTTTTATTCAATTAAAAAGCACTATTTCTAGTGCTTATAAATATGCTTGTAAGAACGGTGTAATTATATCGCTAAAATATAGTATTATAAGTGCTCCTATAAGAAGAAATGGTCCAAATGGAATTATTCCTTCTTTGTTCTTTTTACTTACTATTAATGAAAATATAAGTCCTGTTACAGAAGCTATAAATAATGAAACAACACTATTCATAATTCCTATTGATAATCCTACAATTCCCATTAATTTTATATCACCATCACCAAGTGATTCTTTTTTAAATAATGCATTTCCAAGTAATTTTATTAAATACATTAATATAAATATGATAGCACTTGCTATTATATGTTTAAATACAATATCAGTACTTTCAAAACATAATAATGTTATTACAATACCAATTCCTGAAAGTACAAGTACTCTATCTGATATATAGAAATATAAGAAGTCACTTACTATTGTTACCATTAATGCACAAGTAAGTATTGTACTTATAAAGAAATTCATTGTAAAGCTAAATGTTACATAGTTACATAAGAATAATAATGCACATGCTATTTCAACAAATGGATAAATAAAATTTATTGGTTTCTTACAATATGCACATTTACCACCAAGAGCTATGTAAGATATTATTGGTATATTCATATACCATTTTAGTGGTTTTCCACAGTCATTACAGAAGCTACTTGGATAGGTAGTTTTTATTTTGTTTGGTATTCTATAGCCCATACATCCTAAAAAACTACCCATTATTGCTCCTACTATTGTAACATAAATCATTGTAAATATTTCCATACCTTCACCCCAACTAGCTTATTGTTGAATAAATTCCGAACATTGGTACAACTACAGCGATTAGAATAAATCCTACAACTACTGCTAAGAATACTATTAATACTGGTTCTATAAATGTCTTAATCATATTAACACTATTCTTTTCTAATTTTTGATAATAGTCGCCTATTTTTTCTAACATATTTGCAAGTTCACCAGTTGATTCACCAGTTAAAATCATGTAATATGCTACATCTGGTATTGCCCAGTTATCTTTAAATGATTCACTCATTTTTTCACCTTTAATTAAGTTATTAATTGTGTGATTCATTATTGATTTATATATTTCATTATTTGTTATTTTTGCTAGTATATCAATACTATCAGTTAATAATACATTGTTCTTTTGTAATGTTGCAAATGTTCTTGCAAATAGTGACATTTCTTTATATGTAAGAATATTTCCAACTACTGGTAATTTCATAAATATTGTTTGCATAAATGTTCTAAATGCTTTTACTTTGATATATAGAACTGTATAAAGTACTGCAAATCCAACAATTCCAAGTATTAATGGGACATATTGTGTTCTTAAGAAAGCTGATATTTGTAGAGTAATTACAGTAACTATATTTAATTCAGCATTCATTGATTCATAAATACCAACGAATTTAGGTACTATGTATGTAAGCATAAATATAACTATGCCTATTGCAAATAATAATACTACACATGGATATGCCATAGCGCTTATTACAGCTCTCTTTGTATCTTCTACTTCTTGATAATAATCAGCCATTTCATCTAATGTATCTTCAATATTACCAATAAGTTCTGATGATTTGATCATATTAACAAGTAATGCTGGAAAAACATTTCCTTGTTTTCTTAATGATTCACTAAAACTTTCTCCCATTGTAAGTTCATATATAAGTGACTCATAAACAGGTTTATATTTCTTTCTTTGATCTTGTTTTGCTAATATTTTTACAGCTTCTGTTAATGCTCTACCTGCTCGAATATATGTTGATAATTGT
>CAKOKV010000060.1 GCA_934095805.1 uncultured Bacilli bacterium
GTGGAGGACCATTATGTAATGCAAATGGTGATGTTATAGGAATTAATTCAATGAAACTTGTACAGTCTCAGGTTGAAGGAATGGGGTTTGCAATACCTATTGAAGATGCTGTTTTATATGCTAATAAAATAGTAAATAAAGAAGAGATAAAAAGATCATACTTGGGTATTAAAATGGTTAATGTTTCTTCTGCATATGATTTTAGTAAGTCTAATATAACTTTAAAATCTGATATTACAAGTGGAGTTGTAATAGTTGATATAATGGATGATGGACCATGTTATAATACTGGACTTAAAAAAGGTGATGTTATTGTTAAAATAGGTGATTATGATGTTAAAACAGTGGCTGAACTTAGATATTATTTGTATAAATATAATCCAGGTAATAAAATAGATATAGTTGTTAATAGAAATGGTAAAAAAGAAACTTTTAAGATTACAGTTGGAACTAGTAATAACTAGTTTCTTTTTATTGAAAAATAATTTTTAATCTTTTATAATATTATATAGAATAGGTGATTAGGTGTGAAAAGGGATTTTGAATATATTGATATTAAGAAGGTTATTAAGAAACTTAATTCTTCTTTAAATGGTTTATCTAATAAAGAAGCTAACAAAAGATTAAAAGAATATGGTTATAATGAACTTCCAAAGGAAAAGAAGAAAAGTATTTTTAAAGTGTTTATTGAATCTTTTATGGATCCGATTATTTATGTTATGATTGTAGCAGTAATACTATCTTTTATTGCAGGTGAACCTCTTGATGCAGTGGCTATTATATTTATTATTTTAATTGATGCTGTAATGTCTACAATTCAAGAATATAGAGCTACTAAGAATGCTGAAGCTCTTAAAAATTTAATTAAAGTTAAAGCTAAAGTTATAAGAGATAATGAATATGTTGAAATAGATTCTTCGCTTCTTGTTCCAGGAGATGTTATTGTTCTTGAATCTGGCACTAAAATATCTGCTGATGCTAGAATAATAAGTTCTAATAATTTAACTGTTGATGAATCAATACTTACTGGTGAAAGTATAGCTGTAGTTAAAGAAGAAGGTGAAGCAAGTTTAGGTGATATTTCTAAAAAGAATATGTTATATGCTGGTACTTCTGTTTTAACTGGTAGAGCTCTCGCTATTGTGTGTGGTACAGCTCTTGATACTGAGGTCGGTAAGATAGCTGAAAAGGTTACGACTACTACTGAAAGTAAATCACCATTAACTATTAGAATGGAAAAGTTTTCAAAACAAATTACTATGATGATTGTTGTTATATCTATAATAATAGCAATTGTACTTATATATAAACAATATGAACCAATTGAAATATTTTTATCTGTTGTAGCTCTTGGTGTTTCTGCAATGCCAGAAGGTTTACCTTTATCATTAACACTTGCTCTTACAATAGCTTCTAATAAAATGAGTAAAAGGAATGTTATTGTTAAAAAACTTAATTCAGTTGAAAGTTTAGGAAGTTGTACTGTTATAGCGAGTGATAAAACTGGTACACTTACTGTAAATGAACAAACTGCTAAAAAAATAATGCTTCCAAATGGGGAATTATTTAATATAGATGGTAATGGATATAATGATGTAGGTAAAGTTATACCTGAACCTGGTTCTGAACTTAAAAATGCTAAATATTTATCAATATTAGGGCTTGTTAATAATGAAGCAATGCTTGAAAAATCAAAAGGTAAATGGGAAAAGTTTGGTGATTCTATTGATATTGCATTTTTAGCTTTATCAAGAAAACTAAAAACTAATGAAACTGAATTTAAAAAAATAGATGTTATTCCATATGAATCTTTAAAAAAATATAGTGCTGTATTCTTTAAAATGGACGATAAGATGTATTGTACAGCAAAAGGATCAGTTGAAGTGATACTGAATTTTTGTTCATATAGTTATATTGATGGAGTTAAGAAAAAAATTGATAAAGAAAAAATTCTTAAACAAAATGATGAATTAGCATCACAAGGATATAGAGTTATTGCTTTATGTTCTAAAGAAATAAAAGAAAAAGAAAAGTATGATGAAAGAGATTTAAATAAATTAAATTTTATTGGTTTAGTTGGATTTATAGATCCAGTTAGAAAGGAAGCTGCTGCTTCTGTTACAGAGTGTCATAATGCAGGTATTAAAGTTCTTATGATTACTGGAGATCATGCTCTTACTGCTTATGCAATTGCTAAAGAACTTAAAATTGCAAGTAATAAAGATGAAGTATGTACTGGTAGTGATTTAGATTTTTATATTGATGATAATGAAAAATTTGATAATTTTGTTAAAGATAAAACTGTTTTTGCAAGAGTGACACCTATTCAAAAATTAAAAATAGTTGAATCTTTACAAAGACAAGGTGAATTTGTTGCGGTTACCGGTGATGGTGTAAATGATGCACCTGCGATTAAGATTGCTAATATTGGTGTTGCAATGGGAAGTGGTACTGATGTTGCAAAAGAAACTGCTAAGATGATTATTATTGATGATAATTTTTCATCAATAGTAGCTGGTATTGAAGAAGGAAGAAATGCTTATTCTAATATTAGAAAAGTATCTATAATGCTTTTATCTTGTGGTTTTGCGGAAGTATTATTCTTTGTATTATCTATTGCATTTAATTTACCAATTCCTTTAGTTGCGATACAACTTTTATGGTTAAATTTGGTTACAGATGGACTTCAAGATATTGCTTTATCTTTTGAAAGAGAAACTGACACTATTATGAAAGAAAAACCAAGAAGTACTACTGAAAGTTTATTTGAAAAAGAAATGCTTATTCAAATATTATTGTCTGGTTTATTTATCGGAATAATTGTATTTGGTGTATGGTGGCTATTAGTTGATGTTTTAAGATTTGAGATTGCTCATGCTCGTGGTTATGTTCTTGCTTTAATGGTATTCATGCAAAATATACATGTTCTTAATTGTAGAAGTGAAAGTAAGAGTGTATTTCATAACAGTTTTAAAACTAATCCACTCATATTAATTGTTATTATTGGAACTATTTTGTTACAAATGTTAGTTATGGAAGTTCCTATACTTTCTAATTTCTTACAAACATATGATGTTCCACCATTACATTTGTTAACATTATTTATAATGGCTTTACCTGTACTTTTTGTAATGGAAGTGTATAAATATATAAAAAGAAAAAAGAAATAGTGTACAATGTGTTATAATATATTATTAGATAGGAGAAATTTATGAAGAAGAACATATTATTACTAATTAATGGATTTGGTGTTGAACAACCTGATTCAGTTAATGTATATTCTGAAGCATTAATGCCAAATATGGATAGACTTACTAAGGAAAAATTATTTGTTTCTCTTGCTAGTAAAGATTTAGATTATAAAGATGGTTATAGAAAATTTAGTATAGGTATTAATGAAGCATTAACATATAGTATAATTGAAAATAATTTTTCTAATAATGTTTATAAAAATAATCAATTATTAAAGTATATTGAAGCTAAAACTAATGAGAATGAAAATAGATTACATGTGTTTTGTTATTGGGAAAATGATAGAACTATTTCACAATTATCAGTGTTTTTAAAAGAGATTTCTTTAAATACTAATCATATGATTTATGTACATTTAATATTATGTCAAAAGTCATTATCTGTTTATAAGAGTGTTGAGAGAAGTCTTACATTACTTAATTATGAACTTGGTAATACTATTAAAGTTGGTATGGTTACTGGAGAAAGTTATATAACTAATATTCTTTGCTTTAGAGATATGATTAAAACATTTGTTACTGAAGCTGGTGAAAAGTGGAAGGATTTAACTAAAAAGGTTGAGGTTCTTACTCAAACTAAGACAATACCTAATCATACAAGAACTTTTTCTGTTAATAATGGTTTTGCTATTAATGAGGGTGATCAAATATTATTCTTTAATTATAATAATATAGACATCAATTTATTTATGACTGAACTTGGTAGTCAAAAATATAGAACTATTGATACGACTAAATTGAGTTATTATTCATTATTCCCAGTTAAATGTAATGTACAAGTACCATTTATGTATAATTATGCTATTTCATCAACATATGCAGCTGGTGCACTTAAAGCTATTGAAGCTAAATGTTTGGTAATTGATTTAAAAGAAAAATGTCCATATATAAATTATTATTTAACTGGACTTAGAAATAATGTGGATGAAAGTATAAGATATATGGCCTCTGATAGTGGTTTTATTTATGAGCCTTCTCAGTTATTACAAATAGTAAATTCATCAAATGAAAATTTAATAATTATTAATTATGAGATTGATACTTGTAAATTAGTTGATGATATTGCTGAAAGACTTAAAAAGATAGATGTTATTATAGGTGAACTTGATAAATTAGTTTCTGAAAATAAGATTACATTATTTATATCATCTTTATATGGTATCGAGAAGGAAATGTATAATTCAAAACATGAAGTTGGAAAAGTTAATTTTTCTGTTAGAGTTCCTCTTGTTATTGATGATTATTATTTAATAAAAACGGCTTATACTTTAAATGAAGGAACTGTTTATGATCTTGCCAATACTATTTACAAAAATATTAATTCAAAATATAATATAGATGGGTTGATTAAGAAGAAGAGTGGTCTTTTATCATTCTTATATAAGAAACCTAAGAAAGTAAAGGAGGCAGATGATGGAAAAGCCAGTGTTTAAAAGAGTATGTGCATATATTATTGATATAGCTGTTGTTGCATTTATATTTATGTTATTTTCTAAAATAGAATTATTAAATCCTAATGCGGAAGAATATGATAAGGTTTATGATGAATTTACAACTTATGTTGAAAAGAATAGTACAACAAGTGATGGATTAAAAAATATAATGAGTGGGGATGAATATAAGAATTTTAGTTATAGATTAGCTAAATTACAAATTCCTAATTCTATTTTAAATATTGTTATTACTTTTGGATATTTTGTTGTTTTTCAATATCTTAATAAGGGTCAAACAATAGGTAAAAGGTTAATGAAAATTAGAGTTAAATCTAAAAATGGTAAAAGAGCAAGTTTTGTACAAATACTTGTTAGAAGTTTATTGATTAATGAAATTATCGCATCTATTATTCTTGTAATATTTATAAGTACAATGAGTCAATCAATGTATTTACAAGCTAATAGAATTGTTGAACTTATTGATATGTTAATAGTTTATGGATCTCTTGGATTTATAATGTTTAGACCTGATGCTTGTGGTCTTCATGATTTACTTATGAATACTGTTGTTGTTAGTGATCAAAAAGAAGTAAGTGAAGAAAAAGAAGAAACTGTTGAACCTAAAAAGGCTAATGTTAAAGAAGCTAAAGTTAGTGGTGAAAAAACAAAGAAATCTAATGTAAAAAAGACTGTAAAGAAGGATGAATAGTTTATGAAAATTGGAATAGCTAATGATCATAGAGGTGTAAATCTTAAAAAAAATATTATGAATTATCTACATGATAAAGGAGTTTTGTGTGTAGATTATGGAACTGATGAAGAAGTTAGTTGTGATTATGTTGATTATGCAGTTAAACTTGGAAATGCAGTTGTAAGAAAAGAAGTTAATCTTGGAATATTAGTATGTGGTACAGGTATTGGTATGAGTATTGCGGCTAATAAGATTGATGGTATTAGATGTGCTAGAGTTGTTAATGCTAAAGAAACTCAACTAGCAAGAGAACATAATATGGCTAATGTTATAGCATTAGCTGAATATACAGAAAATATTGAAGAAATTATTGATGCTTTTATTAATACTAAAGAATCAACTGATGAAAGACACATCAGAAGAGTAAATAAAGTAATGGATATAGAAAGGAGTAAAAATGGATAAGACTTTATTAAAAATATCTGGTATTATAGCTATTGTTGTTGGTATTTTATATTGTATTACAATAGTAGGTGCTATAGTAGGTATACCACTTATTATAGGTGGTAATAAGATTAAATCTTATGCAGATTGTACAGATGAACAAGTTATTGATGCTAAAGATTCTATTCTTGTATGGACTATTGTATTCTTATTATTTAATCAAATAAGCGGTATTTTATTATTAATATTTTATATTGATACTCTTGATAAGAATAGAGG